>JAGVEU010000187.1 GCA_020057985.1 Calditrichota bacterium
GGCGGCGATTTTCATGACGAGGGGATAGCCGATTTCGCTTGCCACTCTGGCAAGGTCTTCGCGGCCTCCCACAAATCGCGATTGCAGCACGGGAAAACCCCATGCGGTAAGCAGATCCGTGACCTCGTTCCTGAGTAATTGCGTCCGCTGTTCGCTCCGCGCGTGATCGAGAATTGCTCTGACTGTCTTGCGATTAACATCTTCAAACTTGCGCACTGAGCCGACGGGGCGCTCGCGAATCCGGCGGAAGCGGTCGAGCGCCGCAAGAGCCTGCACCGCCGATTCGGGAAAGGAATAGACCGGTATTTTGGCAGCTCTCAGAATCGGAATTCCGGAGACCTCATCATCGCGACTCATGAAGCAGACCATGACGGGCTTCTGTTGCGCCTTCTGCCGGTCAGCGGCACGCACAATCGCTCGTGCCACATCGCGGGAATCTAATGTAATTGGTGGAACAAACAGAATGACGAGTGCATCCACATTCGGATCGGCAAGCAGCAACTCCGCAACTTTCTCGAACTGCTCCGTTCCAGCACTGGCCACCATATCCAGCGGGTTGGCAAAGCTCGCATCCTCAGAGATTACGTCACGCAAACGAGAGATCGTGTTTGAACTGAAGGCTGCCATTTCCAGTTCATTGCCAACCACGGCGTCAGTTGCCAGAATTGCCGGACCTCCGCCATTGGACATGATCGCGACTCGTGCACCTCGCGGAAGCGGCTGAGTCGAGAATGCTTGCGCATAATCGAACAGTTTCTCCACTGTATCCACTCGCATCACGCCTGCTGACTCAAAGAGTGCGTCTACGGCCACATCGGTTGCCGCCAAGCTGGCCGTGTGCGAAGAGGCTGCTTTGGCGCCGGCTTTCGTACGACCGGATTTCACAGCAATGATCGGTTTGCTGTGCATCATTCCCCGCGCAAGCTGAGTGAACCGAGCCGGATTCCCGAAGCTTTCGATATAGAGCAGAATTAGCTCCGTGTGTGGGTCATCTTTCCAGTAGGCGAGCACATCGTCCACGGAAACGTCGGTCTTATTGCCAAGGCTGACGAACGACGACACACCGAGGCTCATCTGAGCCGAGCGTTCAAGGATCGCAACACCAAGCGCGCCGGACTGAGATAGAAATCCAATCCTTCCCTCAACCGGCAATGCTCCCGCAAAAGTCGCGTCCATTCGTACGTGCGGATCTGTATTAATCACCCCCATGCAGTTGGGCCCGATCATGCGCATTCCGTAGTGCCGCACACGCTCAAAAATCTGCCGTTCAAGTTCCGCACCCTTCGCTCCGGTTTCGGAAAAACCGGCAGTGATCATGACGATCGCCTTCACATCCTTGCGCCCGCAATCTTCCACCGCCTGCAGCGCAAGATGTTTGGGGACACAAATCACGGCCATATCTACCGGATCGGGAATTTCCAGCACACTGCGATAGGCGCGCATGGAGTGAATGAATCGGGCTTTCGGATTGACCGGATAAACCGCACCGTTGAACTCGTACTCGATCAGGTTGTGCAGAATGTCGCGCCCAATCGTTCCCCGCGTGCGACCGGCACCAATGACGGCGATAGACTTGGGAGCAAATACGTGTTTGAGTTCGGCGGAAGCCTCAGCCATATATATTTGGTTGTATAGTCATCTTGTACGCACGGCATCCGGATTCATCCTTCATCCTTCCGCCTTCATCATTTCCTCGAATCCGCCGATAAGCCGAATTCTACCAATCCTGCTTAATTTCACCGACAATGAGATACCATGTATTGCCACGCTTTGCGTAGAAGTTGAAAGAGTCTGCAAAGAAGCGTGGATTAGAAATTGCCGGTTCACAACACTCGTCGTGGAAGAACTGATCAAAGTCGGTAATCGTCTCACGACCATCGTAGTTCCAACCGAGAGTGGAATCCCGACGAAACGAGAAAAACGACTTCCCTCCTACATATCGCAGATCCCATGTTTCCGAATAGCCATATTTATCGCTTAGGATCTCTCCATCGGCTATGATCTGATATCCTCGCTGTGTCACTTTTTTTGAGATTTCCCGATAAGTAAAATTACTGTCCTGCGGTGGCACTTTTTTGGGGATTGCCCGATAAGCAAAATTACTGTCCTGCGGTGGCAATTCAAACCTATGGGTCTCAATCCACCAGTGTGACTCGCGAATATAGAACTCAGGATCATCAGCCTCCCTGCAGTTGTGGATATGATAAACCTCTGTACTGTCCCTCCACAAGGCATAACTCGGACAATTTTGTTCAGATCTATATTCGCTTCGCCTCCACACATGTCCTTCTGCATCCGTTGTTGGCTGGAATACATCGTCCTTACGATCCGGGCTTCTCAGGATGGGCTGACTCAGTGAATCACTGGATGACCATGTCTCGGGTGAGTAGTTTATTCCGAGTTTCTCCCGTTCGGGACGGCCAACATCTCTCTCATATTCGAGACAACCCGGCTGATGTCCCGGATAGAGAGGCATAGGATAAGCAAGTACGACTAAACGGCTTTCTGCATACCCAACCTGCCAAAGAGCGAGGAATAACATCGAGAAACAGCAGAGAATTCGCGTATTGAACCTCTAAGAGTTGAATTGCTGCCTAAATCATCGCAAGGTATTGTTAAAAAAAAACCGAGTCCGCCGATAAGCCGAATTCTGTCGTGGACGATCATCTCTCTGGGATGATGATTACTCATCACCTCATGCAGCCTACCCGCCGCCTCTTATGCTCCGCGGGCCGCGAAGACTGGCGGCTTATTTGGCCTTGCTCCGGGCGGGGTTTACCCTGCCGCCGATGTTACCACCGACGCGGTGCGCTCTTACCGCACCATTTCACACTTACCGGAAGAAAGTATGAGGTATGAATTATGAAGTATGAAACAGAATCACTTTTGCAGGTCTGCTTCATAGTTCATACTTCATATTTCATACTTTCCTCCGGCGTTGTCTTTTCTGTGGCACTTTCCGTTGCGTTGCCGCACCCGGCCGTTAGCCGGCGCCCTGCCCTATGGAGTTCGGACTTTCCTCAGCCGTGCTCGCGGCGCGGCTGCAATCGTCTGGCGGACTCGAAAAAAATCGAAAATCCCAAAGTGAAAATTAAATGAAACCAGTAGTGCCGCACTGCATGCACATACACGAGCATACTACTCTGCGTCATCTACCTCTTCTGCTACTGTGGATTCAGGCAGAAGCATTGCTGCATCCTGAGGCGGAAGCGATTCGACCTCGCGAAGTTTCCTCTCCATCGAGCGGGATCGTCTTAGAGTGTCATCTATGCTGTTATGCGCTTGCTCAAGTCTCTTGTCCACTGCCTTCAATGATTCACCAAACTTACCGAACTCTGTTTTCACAGCACCAAGAATCCTCCACACTTCGCTGCTTCGTTTCTGAATGGCAAGCGTCTGAAATCCCATCTGAAAGCTGTTCAGTACCGCATAAAGCGTTGTGGGACCCACAATTACAACCCGTTTCTCCGATTGAAGCTCCTCGGCAAGTCCATCCAGCCGAAGTGCTTCTGCATATAGGCCCTCTGTTGGTAGAAACATCAACGCTAAGTCCAGAGTGTTGGGAGGCGATATATACTTTTCTCTAATGGTTGCGGCTTCAATAGTGAGCCGCTGTCGCAGTGATTTTCTAGCCGTTTCCAATCCAGCCGTGTCGCCAGCCTCATATGAGTTGAGGAGCCTTTCATAATCTTCACGAGGGAATTTCGCGTCTATCGGAAGATAGACACACTCAAGACCCTCGTCCTTACTTGGAAATCGAACTGCGAACTCAACTCGTTCACTGCTCCCCGGCTTAGTAGCACAGTTCTTTTCATACTGGGCAGGTGCCAGCACCTGTTCCAGTAATGTTGCTAGCTGTGTTTCTCCAAACGTACCACGTGATCGTACGTTTGTAAGGACGCGCTTTAGATCACCTACGCCCGTCGCAAGCGCCTGCATCTCACCAAGACCTTTAAATACCTGTTCAAGCTGCAGGCTGACTTGAGTGAATGATTCGCCGAGACGTGCTTCCAGAGTTGTCTGAAGTTTCTCGCTAACGGTTTCGCGGATTTTTTCAAGTTTTGTTTCGCTGTCCGTGCGAATGGCGTCCAGACTTGTAGCTACAGTAGCCGTCAGACTATCAAACCGTTTTCCTTGATCCTCTCTTGACTCACGAAGTTGTGTCTCGACATTTTTCTGAAATTCTGACAAATTGCGCCCGAGAGCATCCTTACTTGACTCTTGTGCAGTCTTAATAGCTTTAAGTAAGTCAGACATCTCGCGGCGTGATTCTCCGTGGGCAAAGAGCATCTTGTCTCTCGTTTCCGAAAGGGCTTTCGATACCTCAGCGCTCAATTCCTTAAGAGTGTCGTTCAGTTCTTTCCGAACCAGACCTTGAGATTCATTCAGCCGTTCTCCAAACTGAGAAAGCGCCTTTACAAGCTCTTGCTTAAGACTTGTGCTATCGTTCGATTGCCTTACAGACTCGTCCTTTAGAATTTGGAGTACATTCTTTTCCAGAACACCAAATGCTTTCTGAAGTCCCTCGGAGAGCTGAATAATTGCTTTTTCAGCACCAGACAGGCGCTCATCCTGTGACTTACGAAAGTTGCTGAGAGCTTCCTCTTGGCTAATACGGATATTTTCGAGCCTGCCAGTTAGCAAGCTTTCGAGGCTCTCCCGTGAACTCTCAAGCTTTGTCGTCACGAGTGTTATCAAATCCACTTGTAACTTGCTGTTGCTTGAATGACTTTCACGAAGGTTCGTGTCGAAAGTTTCTCTGACACGGCCAAGTTCGTCAGTCAGGCGTCGCTCAGTCTTCGAAAGTTGTTCGCCCGAAAAGATTTCTTGATGAGGTATAGATCTTCGAAAAATAAACCACGCTACAACAAACCCCAGGACTGCTGAGCCGACTGCCATCGCCATCATAACCAATTCATTCATCAGTTCTCTCTGGTTGCATTTCTTTGCCTGTTTCGCGGTGTTGTCATGAACGAATTCGTTAACCCAGCTACACCGGGGACGGTGTTGTCTAGTAAATTGATGGTGGCAGATCCGAACGTACTAGGCAGCACCGTCCTCGGTGCTGCTCTTCGCAGTCGTTTTTCGCAATCATCAGGCAAACGCAATACGTTATTCTGGTGGATGCGACACTGGGACGGTGTTGCCCAGTAAATTGATGGTGGCAGTTCCGAACGTACTAGGCAGCACCGTCCTCGGTGCTGCTCTTCGCAGTCGTTTTTCGCAATCATCA
>JAGVEU010000066.1 GCA_020057985.1 Calditrichota bacterium
TCATGTGCGCCAAGCGCGCGAAGAATTTGAGCACAAGCGCCGTAACTTCTGAGATCCGCCTTGAAACCGAGACTAAGATTCGCTTCGACGGTATCCAAACCGTTATCTTGCAGCTTGTATGCTTGAAGCTTGGGCCCAAGGCCGATTCCTCGTCCCTCCTGACGAAGGTATACAAGAATCCCCGAGCCGTTTCTCTCAATCATCTCGAGCGAAGCATCCAGTTGATAACCGCAGTCACATCGGGCGCTGCCAAACACGTCTCCGGTCATGCACTCTGAATGCGCGCGAACAAGCACCGGACTCTCCGGCGGAATCGGCCCCTTCACAATCGCCAGATGGTCCTTCCGATGATAGACGTCTTCAAAGTGAAATAACTCAAATACGCCATGTCGGGTTGGAAAATCTACGCGCACGCGCTCAAAGATGAATCGCTCGTGGCGCATTCGATACTCAATAAGATCGGCTACCGAAATTAGCTTCAGACCATGTTGATTTGCGTATTTTCTGAGGTCAGGAAGACGCATCATCGTGCCGTCTTCATGCATGATCTCACAGACAATCCCCGACGGAAACAGACCTGCCAAGCGTGCAAGATCCACCGCGGCCTCGGTTTGACCGGCTCGTTCAAAGACTCCGCCTTTTCGAGCGCGGAGCGGATGGATATGCCCGGGTCTGGCAAAATCACTCGGCTGTGTTGAAGGATCGGCGACTGCCCGAATCGTTTTCGCACGATCTGACGCCGATATTCCCGTGGTCGTTCCGTGCACGAAATCAATGGTCACGGTGAAGCCCGTTCCCAGCAAAGCCGTGTTTTGCGCAACCATCGGTGGAAGGTTGAGTTGGTCTGCGCGGTCATCCAACATGGCCACACACAACATTCCTCGTCCGTGAGTGACAATGAAGTTGACTGAGTCCGGTGTGACCATTTGCGAGGCCTGCACGAGATCGCCTTCGTTTTCGCGATCCTCGTCGTCAACGACCACCACCATCTTGCCTTCTGCGATGTCAAGCAATGCATCCTGAATGGAATCTAACATCTTTCGTATTCTCGAATTACCACTTCAGCGTCAACTTCACAGTGGAAATGACGATACTCGTTCATGCCAAATGTCGGGGAGAAGCTTCTCAATGTACTTTCCGATCAAGTCAACCTCGATGTTCACACGAGTGCCAACGCGAAAACTGGAGAAGTTGGTCACCTCCCAAGTATGCGGAATGATTCCGATGGAAACAAGATCACTGCTGATGTCAGCCACGGTCATGGAGACGCCATTAATGGCCACCGAACCGGTTGCAACGACATACTTAACCAAGTCCTTTGGAATTCGTATGACAGCAATATGGCTCGACTCAAGTTCCTGGACTTGAGTGATCTCGCCGACACCATCCACATGTCCCTGAACGAGGTGTCCGCCCAGTTCATTACCGAGCCGCATCGGACGCTCCAGATTGACCAGACCTCCGATCATCAGATCACCGAGGTTGGTTTTCTCCAGAGTGATCTCCATCAATTCGCATGTGAATGTGTCCTCATCGAGTCTAATCGCCGTCGTGCAACACCCGTCTATGGAAAGGCTTCCACCCAACGAAAGTCCCTTCCCAAGATCCCTCGTATCAATCTTCAAAACACGGCCACCGGGACGATCTTCCACACCTACAACGCGGCCTGTACCTTCAACAATTCCTGTGAACATCTCGCTCCATTTCCAGCCAAATATCCTCACCAAAAACGCGATTACGAAAAACACGGAACCGTGGAATCTGCTCCATGTCTGAAAGCCCCAAGTCCCAGATCGCCGGTCGTCCATCCGCGCCAATGATGATCGGCGCAATCGCCACTATGAATTTGTCATAAAGACCTGCACTGACAAAGCTCGCATGCAATGTTCCGCCACCCTCGACAAACACGGACATCAGACCGTGCTCCGCCAGCAACCCCATAGCTGCCTTCAGATCTATTCTACCGTTGGCGCCGGCCTTGCTTACAAGAATCGTCGCTCCGGTTGCCTCGATTCGCTTCCGATTTTCCTCGGTAGCATGTTCAGTCGTTAGAATCCACGTTCGCGCACGATCCGCCTGACGAAGAATCTTGGACTCAGAGGAGATTCTCAAGGTTGAGTCCACGACGATGCGCAGTGGATCGCGCCCCTCGATATGTCGAACCGTCAGCTCGGGATCATCATCAATGACTGTTTGTGATCCGACCATCACCGCATCAAGTTCCGCCCTGAGCCGATGAACTTCCTTGCGAGCAGCCTCTCCTGTAATCCAACGCGATTTCCCGTTTGCCAATGCGATTCTGCCATCAAGAGACTGCGCAACCTTCAACAGAATCCACGGTCTCCCGAGCGTCATGTAAGTCAGAAACGGAGCGTTCAGTCTTCGTGCGTCTGTCTCACGAACACCAACGTCAACCTGAATCCCCGCTTCTCGAAGTTGTGCGATTCCTTTGCCGCAGACCAAAGGATTGGGGTCTTCGTGACCAATCACCACTCGCTTAATCCGAGCCGCAATCAACGCTTCTGTGCACGGCGAAGTCTTGCCATAGTGACAGCAGGGTTCAAGATTCACATAGACTGCGGAATCCGCTAAATCTCCGCCCTTCAGCTTCTGGAGCAACGCGACTTCGGCATGAACATCGCCGAACCGCTTGTGGTGGGCTTTCCCCAAAATCTTGCCATCTTTTACTGCCACAGCTCCAACCATCGGATTCGGGCTGGTCAATCCCAAACCCTTCTCCGCCTCGCGCAAGGCGAGACGCATGAAACGCTCGTCTTCTTTATCTGTCAGCTCTCGAGATCCCAAAACCGATCGCCTAATGCGACAATCTCCTTCTGTGCAGAGCGCTATCCATAATGATCTGCATGAGGTGTGGTGGCTCAATTCCCTTGGCCCGCGCAGCCTTGGGAACCAGTGAGTTCGCCGTCATTCCGGGCAAGGTGTTAACTTCGAGACACACGAATTCACTCTTTGCATTGAGGAGAAAATCAACTCTTGCAAAACCCTCGCAACCCAGCGATGTGAATGCCTTCACCGCGCATAATTGTATGGCTTCGGTCGTGTCAAAGGCCACCTCTGCAGGACAAACGTACTCCGATCTGCCGGAGGTATACTTGTTTGAGTAGTCGTAGTGCCCTGATTTGGGTTTGATCTCTACCAGAGGGTAAGCCTCATGGTCAACCACTGTTGCTGCAATCTCTCGCCCCGGGAAGTACGCTTCAACCAGCGCCACATCCCTGAGATCTGCAA
>JAGVEU010000301.1 GCA_020057985.1 Calditrichota bacterium
CAGTCGTTACTACGGAGCCGTGGCGGCCGGACGCTCGAGCCTGAACTTCACCGGAGGCAGCATCGCGAACAGCAAACGCGCGGGGATTTGGTCCGCCGGCATGGCATACGTGAATTTGAACGGCACCTCGCTCTCTGGCAACGGTCCCGCTGTGCAATCGGAACGGGGCTTGCAGTTTGGCGGCATCCGTAACTCGTTTGGCTCGATGCGCCTGCATTGCGTAAAAGCCAACTTCAACAACGGCCCTGGTCTGACCGCCTTGGGCGGCTACAACGACATGGCGCCCAACGGCAAGAACGTCTTCCAAGACAATCTAACCGTGGCCGGCACACGCGCGCAACTCTACGTCTGCTCCACCATTCCCGATCTCTGCAATGGCCGCAATATGATCTGCGCGGCCGACGGCGATCTGATTCAGGACTGCAACGGCGGCTGGATTCCTGCTGATGTGACGGGTAATCACTGGTGCGGCAGTTTCACCGGCCGCATTCCGGCAAGCTGGATCAATAACGGCAATGATCCCAGTTCCACCACCGATCGCTGTGGTTTGCCGGATTACCTTCCTTGCCTCGACACTCCGGCGATGGCGATGTTCAACCAAGGCTGGGATCAGGAAAACCTGATGCAATGGGATGCGGCGATGGCCAGCTATGATTCGGTGATGAAGTATTGGCCGAGCAGCAAGGAAGCCAAACTGTGCCCCGATCGTATTCTGTTCTGTGAGGGCATGTCGCAAAAGGACTGGGACACTCAACGCAACTATTTTCTCGCTGTGGCGGATACCACCACCGAGCAAGATCTGAAATTTGCGGCGCGGGCTTCTGCCGCCTGGTGCCTTGTGGAATTGGATAGTATGGCTCAAGCGCAGACGGAATTCGAAGCTCTGATGAACCAAGCGGACTCAGACTACAAGTACCAGAAAGCCGCCCTTACTGCCCTGTTAGCCGAGCTGAAGGACGCTCCCTGGGATTCGATTAATGCTCTTGCACCGGGCAGCCGCCAGAGATTGGAAGGGCAGAGTGCCTTGGACGCGGAAACGAATGCCGATCCGGAGTTGAGTGTCTATGCCCGAATCGAGGATCTACTCGCGAGACCTCACGGTCGGCCCTCCACTTCAACTCTGCCGACACAGTACATGCTCTATCAGAACTACCCCAATCCGTTCAACCCGAATACAGAAATCAAGTTTGACCTTCCGGAAGATGTTCACATCAAACTGAAAATCTTTAACACCCTCGGCCAGCACGTGACCACCTTGGCAGACGAAGTGCGCCCCGCCGGAGCCTATCGCTTGCTATGGGATGGAAAAGACTCGCATGGCACAACCGTCGCTTCCGGAGTCTATATCTATCAACTCAACGCCGGCAACTTCACCGACGCCAAGAAGATGGCGCTCATCAGATAAACACTGAAACACTGAACCGCTAAAACGCTGAAAAGAGGCGGTCAGAAATGGCCGCTTCCTCGCATGACGGTTAGTGTTGATACAAAGCAAAAGCCCCGGCAATCATTGTCGGGGCTTTGTATTTTGGGAGGAAAGCGCAACTATTTCATCAGAATCATCTTTGAGGTTCGAACGAAGTTGCCGCTTTCGATTCGATAGAAGTAAACGCCGGAGCCGAGTGTTGAACCGTCAAAGTGCAACTTGTACACTCCGGCCGGTTGCAACTCATTAACCAGCGTGGCAACCTCCTGTCCCATCACATTGTACACGATCACCTTCGTGTGCCCGGCCGCTTTCAGATCATAACGGATCGTGGTCAAGGGATTAAACGGATTTGGATAGTTCTGATAGAGCGCATATTCTGCCGGAATCACACTTGCCGCTTCGTCATCGGCAGCGCTGACTTCCACCGTGAGTGCCACCGGCAGCACAATTGAACTGTCAAGCACGTTGCTATGTACGGTGAGATTCACGCGATAGGTAAAATCGGAGCGCAAATCAGTCGTGTTGAAGTGAATGGAAACTTCTCCACTATTGCCACCGGGAATCACGGCTTGCGAAGGAGTGACTGAAATCCACATCGTATTGAAAGTCATCTCGTAGATTCCCAACCTGTCACCGGGGTTCGCGTTCTGCAGAATTCCGGCAAAGACCAGCAGTGTGCTGTTCCAGCCACCTGTAATTGTGCATCCACCTGCCTTGTCACCGTTCGAGGCGGGAAGATTAATGACCATCTGAATATCATGCGAGACCGGGTGCATCCGCGACACTTTTGTCAGAGTCCCGGCGCCGTTCTGACTGAAAATAAACAGCTTGTAGCCATTGGGATCAACCGGATTCCATGCGAACCCCGTAATGGCAAGTTCGTTAGGCCCTTCGTTCGCGACCTGCTGCAGAATGTCGCCCTGCCGATTGAGTTCATACAAATCGGATGTGTAATCCGCCACCCAGAAATGATCGCTGACCGGATCATAGGCAATTGCGCGAGTCGGGTAGAGAGGGCTGGGAATCGTAACAGCAACCTGACCCGTCTGAAGATTGATTCCGGTCAGATTGTGATCATCAGAGCCGTAGAGGTTGATCCCGTCGCAGGCCATGTCGAACCAGCCGAAAGGACTCACTGCCGGCTGTGAAAGTGTTGCCACAAGATTCCCGTTGAGATCAAACTTGTAGATACGATTCTCTCCGTTAGGGCCGCCGCCTCCGGTAACCCACCAGTGTTCTGCCGCGAATTCGCAGCCAAGAATGAGATAATCGCTGGTCTGTTGCGAAACATCAATCGTGGAAAGCTGATCCCACTCATCGTCGAGATGATC
>JAGVEU010000317.1 GCA_020057985.1 Calditrichota bacterium
CAGTGCTTTCCTGCCTCTCTCTATTCGATGGAGGGAAACAGGAGAATTCGCCGAAGTTGTTCAGAGAACAAGTATCAAACATCAATCGAATAAAAGAGCACCTGCTAACTGGGACGGCAACTTTAGGACTGTCTCGTGCCTGTCGCATGGAACAGAACGGAAACCGGTTCGAACTCACCATCGAGCAACTGGATTCCTCATTTTCCTGTTATTTGACCCCCACCTTTTTGCCTGCAGGTCCACGAGCCTTTCTTGTGGAAAGCTCGGCGGACAACTAATACTCCTGAACACCAGAATGAGGCGCGTGTGTTTGGATTGAAATCAAATCTGCGTGTAGGCTTGGATATAGGCTCACATGCTATCAAAATGGTAATGGCCGAGCGCGGCGGACATGGCAAGCAACGGCTGGTCAAGGCGATTTCTCGTGACATCTATACCGGTCAAGAGAAATACGATCCTGATGGCCCGAAGAAAGCTACCATTGTCCCGATCCTGCTTGAAATGTTCCAAGAGGCCGGACTTCACCCGAGGCGAGTTCACCATCTCGGCAGTTGCATCGGCGGACTGAATATCGCCGCCAAGGAGATTCTCTCCGTATCGCTTCCCGACGAGGAGATGAGTTCCGCCATCCTGAATGAAGCTCGCAAGCACCTTCCTCTTGACGGTAGCGAATCCATTGTAGATTATCAGGTGCTTGGTGAAGATCACAAGGATCCCGATAAGGTGCGGGTGCTGGTCGCAGCAACCACCAAGCGCATGTTCGACGCACATCTCGACATCCTCCGTGAAATCGAATTGAAGCCCGGTGTGATTGATCTCGAGCCGTTAGCGGCGCTGAACTCCTATTTGGGTCATGCCGAGTTGCCGGATGAAGGCGTCATCGTCTTTCTCAATCTCGGCGCCCGTCGCACAAACCTGCTTGTGGTCGGGCGAAAGGACGTCTTCTTCAACCGCGATCTACCCGTTGGCGGATATGCCTTTACGTCCGAGATCATGAGAAAGCTCGACGTCAAGTTTGTCGAGGCGGAAGAAATCAAGAAATCGCAAGGTCTAAATACCAGTATTCAAGCCGTCGGAGCCGACGGCGGCGCTGAGTCCTTGGCGCTGTCGGACAAGTCGGCGCTTGATAAGCTCGGCGACGAGATCAATCGCTCGCTCCGCTACTACGTCAAGGAAACCGGACAGAGCATCTTCACCAAGTTCGTTCTTGTCGGCGGATTGGCTGAAAGCAAGGAACTATGCGAGTATCTTCAACAGAAATTCGGTGTGGAAACGGTTTCCTATGATCCACTTGCATTCTTCGAAGGCGCTGGCGAGGTACGCCACCGGATGCAATACGCTGCGGCAGCCGGGCTTGCCGTACGGGCGCAAGCTATCTAAAGCGCGGTGCCAATAGAATTCTTTGTAATGCTGTTGACGCGCAATACTTCAATTTCTCTGCGAAAACCTCTACGGGCAGAAAACACGAGCGCAGTACATGGTTAAACAATTCACGATCAATCTCAATAAGGGCGAAGGCGCAAACGTTCTGCGGCTGCGTAAGCATGAACGGCGCAATTACATCATTCTGGCGCTGTTTGCGCTGATGTTCTTGGTGCTGGGCGGGCTTACTTGGGCGCAAAATAATGCCATGAATGACGTCGTTCGCTCACGAGAAAACAAGCTTCAACGAATCAAGCACGAACTGGACA
Organism: Calditrichota bacterium; assembly: GCA_020057985.1. GTDB lineage: Bacteria > Electryoneota > RPQS01 > RPQS01 > RPQS01 > JAGVEU01. The sequence goes on from JAGVEU010000317.1 coordinate 1,692, forward strand.
GCTTGAAGCGCGAAGGCACCAATGTCTCAAAAGACGATGTGATGTCTCTTAACAAACTGGAAACCGAGCGGTTTCTGTGGGCCAAGCGACTTGAGAAATTGGCGCAGATTCTTCCCTCGGGAATGTCGCTGACGAGTCTTAAGTTCGAGAATAAGATCCTCACCATTCAAGCGATGGCACAAGTGCACGAGGAGCAGAAGGAGTTCGAGATCGTTTCCAAGTTCATTGAACTGCTTAAGACAACTCCGGAATTCAAGCAGGGCTTCTACGAGATCCGCTTTGATCAATCACTGCGCAAGGCTGTCGTGGAACAGGATGTTCTCATCTTTTCGGTGGAGTGTCTTACCTCCGACCCGACCCGCGGGAAGAAAAAGGCGGTAGCGGAAGAGAAAACCTTCCCAGGTATTAAAGGCTAAGGAGGCATAACCATGAAGAAGATCCTATTCGCACTCCTTCTGCTGGGTATTGCCGCCGGCAGCTTCTACTATTATCAGAAGGTTATCTACAAGGAAAAGCCGATCAAAGTTCGCGAACTTGACAAGGCAATTCAAGTCGAGAATGAGAAACTCATCACGGCTCAGATCATTGCTAACGAACTGAAACAAGTCACCAAACTGATCGAAGGGAATCTGGCCCAGTCAGCGCGAGATTCTCTGGCTGAAGACGCATCCATGCCGTTCATGGATCAGGTCACGGACATCCTTCGCAAGTACGACATTCACGTTAAATCCGTTGAGCCGGGACGGCGCAAGAATTTTGCGGACTATATTCAGACTCCGTACAACCTGGTCATAGAAACCAGCTACGCGTCCCTCGTGAATTTCCTGAATGACGTGGAAAAGAACAATCGGCTGGTAACTCTTGATATCCTGAATCTCTCCAGTACCATCAAGCGAGTGCAGCAATTGGCCAAAGAGGGCCGGATTGACGTTCGCCCGATGTCCATCACGCTCTCCACTCTCACCCTTCTAAAACACAAGTAAGCAAGGCGACGATAACATGCAGCGCAGCATAACTCTTAACAGCGAGGCCTTGAAATAGTATGGGACACCGCGTCAATGTATTGTGGGGTATCATCGTCGCACTGCTCGTGGTGTGCATGATCTGGATCGGCTACAGCAACTATTCAATCTCCAAGAAAGTCGAATCGCTCGGCAAGCAGAAGATCACTCTTGGAACCGACGAACAGCTCAAGGAAACCGTGAACACGCTCGAGAAAAATCTGAACGATCGCCTTGCTTATAAGACGAAAGTTGAGAATGATCCGCTCGACCTGACCAAGGTCATCCAATCCAAGGTGTTCCTTGCCAGCCTCGGACTGAAAGAAACTTTGGAGCAGCAAGGACGCATGAGACTGTCCGCCACAGTGATCGGCGATTCCCCGTCCGCTGTGCTAAAATTTATGGGACGCAGTCACATCGTCCATCAGGGTGAACTCTTCAATGGCTTCATGGTCGAGAAAATCACTGCCGCTTCAATGACCATGACGAAGGGTGGAGCGCGGCTCGTCCTGATTAATGAATCGGCCCCTGAAGGTGAACTCTCCGAAAGCGGTTCTTCGATCACCGGCCAGAACTACTGATCGTATCGTCGAACATCCAAATATAAAACAATTATAATCTGCCAATTCGCGGAAGAGGTAATTCCTGTTGAACTTCGTTAAGCAACTCACCACACTCCTTTTCCAGGGAGGTCATGAAAAGAAGGCAAGATCTATATCCTTCAGCATGGCAATGCTGGCGCTGATCCTGTCCCTGATTCAGGCGGGATTTGTCGGCAGCGCCATTGCACAGCCTCAAGCTACTGATGAAGGCTTGAATCGTCTGGTGACGATTGATGCTGATGACGCGTTTCTCCCATCCATCCTGTCCATTCTGGCCGAAAAAAGCGGTTACAACATCGTCACCGGCCCCGGCGTCAACAAAGAGGAAAAAGTCTCGATCCACCTCAAGGACACTCCCATCGAGCAAGCCATGAATCTCGTGGTTCGCGCGGCGGGATTGTCTTATGAAATCGTCGGTCGCTCATTCCTCGTTGCGCCGTCCAAGCAGCTCAAAGAGCAAGTCGGTCTCACGGCCTATGTCCTCGATCTGAATTACACAGACGCGCCGACCGTCGCGAAAATGCTGTCCAAATTCAATGCCGAGATCACGATTGACACGACGGGAAACAAGCTGCTCGTCATCACAAGCCCCAAAGTCATCTCCGACATTCAGAAGGTCATTGAGCAGGTGGACAAGCCGGGCTTGCAGATTGTGCTCGAGTGTCGGATTATTGAAGTCGCTGTGGACGATCAGCAGAATCTTGGCATAGACTGGAATCGCCTGTCTTCCATCAAGACCGTCATTTCCGAGAGCCCTGTTGATCCCTTTGGAAACATGCTCGATGCCGATGGAACTCCGACCCTTACGGGTTTGGACCCTTCCACAGAAGGCCGAACCCCAACGACCATGCCCTATTTTCCGCTTGAGACCAGACGTCTCGGCTGGTGGTCAAAACAGGTGACGGCCTTTGAAGTGCAGCTCGACTGGTTACTCAAGAACAACAAGGCTGAGGTGCTGGCTAACTCCTCGGTCTCGACTCTGAACAACAAGGAAGCCAGTATCTTCGTGGTAGACGAGATCCCATTCATTGCCCGCAGCGGTGGCGTCGGCGGACAGGTGCAGATCTCCACAGTAGTCGTGGGTGTGAAACTCCTTGTGCGTCCGAAAATCAACAGCGACGGTTACATTACAACGGAAATCAGTCCCGAGTTGTCTTCGATCTTCCAATTCATCGAGTCCGAAGGCACGCAGCTGCCGTGGGTGAAACGGCGTATGACCTCGACTACGATTCGCATCAAGGATGGTGAGACTGTTGTAATTGCCGGATTGCTTGGCGTTGAAGCCTCCAAGACGGTGAATCGTGTGCCGTTCCTTGGCGACCTTCCGTTTATCGGCGGACTCTTCCGGCATACAGACGAAATGACTCGCAAGACTGACCTGATTATTCAGGTGACTCCGCATATTATCGGAACGGGCTACGGCATCAACCTTCCTGAACGAGTGAAGGAAACCGAGCAAAAGTTCATGCCGAAACCAGAGACTCAGGAGAAGTAAGCATTTCGTGACAACCCAGTTCCGCAGCTTGTTCTGCCACGGACTCTCGATATGCTTGCTTGCTCTGATCTCACTGTCGGGCGGATTCGTTTCCTCAAGTCCGGTTTTCGGTCAGCAGTCTCAGGAAGAGACTGAATCAGATAAAATATTCGGAAAATATACTTCCCAAAGCGGACGTTTGGGGAATCTGATCTTTGAAGGACCGGTGAATCCGGACGAATACGTGGTTGGTCCCGGTGACCGGCTTACCGTCACCTTCTGGCAGCCCAGTTATGCAGAACATCTCTGTATCGTTTCAGCAGAAGGTGATCTTGCGATTCCGATGGTTGGTGCGTTTTCCGTTGCGGATCTGACTCTGTCGCAAACAAAGGCACGCATCTTTCAGGAAGTTGCACGTGCATTAAAAATCGGCAGAGTCTCAGTCTCGCTCACTCAACCTCGCCAGTTTCGGATTCATGTAACGGGCGTGGTGACGGCTCCCGGAACCTATGTTGTGCCGGCCACGGCCCGCGTAGCCGACGCGATTACTCTGGCCAGTGGTCCCAAAGTGCGATACAAAGGTGCAAGTGACACAGCCGACGTCATTCTTGCTTCGTTGCGCCGAATCGAGGTGCGGGATCCAAAGGGACGTTGTGTCAGACATGTAGACCTCTTGCTCTTTCTTCGCGGTGGCAAACTTGAAGCAAACCCGGTGCTCCGCGACGGACAGACGGTTTATCTGCCGTATGCCAGTAATTCACGGGATCAAGTCGGTGTTTATGGTGGTGTGCGGTCGCCCGGCCTGCTGGAACACGCGGCGGACGATCGGCTCGGTATGGTGCTTGATATCGCAGGCGGGCTTTCACTGCAAGCAGATTCGAGTTCTTTGACGGTTGTTTCGCAGGACGGATCAAGGCGGGAAATTTTAAATCTTCGCAGTGGCTCAGTTGAGAGCGCACTCGCTCGCGAGATCCATGCCGGTGATCGAATCTACGTGTCTGAATTCCCTGACACGACTCACCTTGGCTCAGTCACTGTCACAGGTGAAGTGGCTCGCCCCGGTGGCTATCCGATCATAACCGGTCAAACGACCCTGCGGCAACTTATCGAGCTGGCAGGCGGATTTCAACCTGCTGCTGCGCTGAACTCTGCAAGACTAATCCGCCAGGAAAG
>JAGVEU010000190.1 GCA_020057985.1 Calditrichota bacterium
CGACCAAGCGGAGCGCGAGAATAGGGCAAGGAGGACTCAGACTCATGGCCAGCCGGGGCAACAGTCAAACCCACAGGGAGGAGGAAGACCAGGACAGTCCAATCAGCTGGTGGCCACAGACAAGTACCGCAAAGTGATTGAGACCGCATCGAAGCTGCTTGAGTTCTATCCACACAGCAGATGGGTGGATGATGCACTTTTACTGATGGGAATATCCTATTATCGCTTGACTGATTATGGTCGTGCCGAGCGTAAGTTCACAGAACTTGTCACCCTCTATCCTGATAGCAAACTTGTTCCCGACGCAAGATTGTGGAAGGCAAGGACTCTTCTCGAGCAGAAGAAGAGTGATGCTGCAATAGACGAGCTTGTTCGCGCGACTGCTGTTTCCTCAAAATCGCAGAGACAAAAAGCCGAAGCGGATTTTCTGCTCGGCAGCATTTATTTTGAGCAGAAGCGTTGGGCAGACGCCGTCGAGGCCTTTGAGAAGGCGGGAAGAGGACTTCAGCGCGAAGATTACACCGACGCCCGTTTTATGCTGGGCATTTGCAGGTTTGAGCTTGAGCAGTATGAGCAGGCGTGCCCCGCCTTCCATGAAGTATCTCGCACGAGCCGCGACCTATCGCAGGCATATCAGGCTATCCTCTATCTATCGCGTTGCGAAGCAGCTCTCGACCATTACGATCGCGCCGAGACGCTTCTCAATCAGCTAACTGGTAATGCTCAGTTCGCCACCTTCGCAGCAGATGTTGACCTCGAGCTTGCGGATATCGCCGTCAAGTCCGGTCGAGTTGACGAAGGAATTGCGATTTATGAAGAGTATATTGCGGAGCATACCAGCGGTGAAGGTCGGGGTCTTGCTTTCTTCAGACTAGCGATGATTGACCGCGATATCCGTACTGATCTCTCCGCTGCCAAGGCTCATCTGGATAGCTGTGTCGCTTCGGGCGCAAAACGCGAACTTGCCGATTCCGCGCGCGGCATTTCAACTCAGCTCTCGCGGGGGTTACTCACCGTTGAGCGAATTGCTTCACTCAAAGACAGCATCTCCATGCTCCTGATCGAAATCGAAACGGCTGTGGACACTGCAACCGTTGCCGATAGCAGTTTTGGTGAATCCAACTTAGGGATCGAATCAGACTCGTTGACTCCGCCCATTGTCCAAGAGCTTCCTTTCGAATCAGCATCTCTGGACAGCGCGAAGGAAATGCCACCGCAGCAACCCTTTCAGAAGGACACATCGAGCGCTAGAGAGGATCCAAGACGCACAGATCCTTCAAAGTCACTCGACAGCCTGAGAATCGCTCGAGATGCACGGCATGCGCCTCGCCCCGATTCGCTCTTGGCGGCTCTCTTTCATGGTGACTCACTGACGCGAGACTCAGTGAAAGCGATCGATGCTTTGATGAGCAATCCTTCCGTGAAGAAAATGCAGCCTGATAGCTCGCTGGCAAGACCGCTACGCCAAGAGTCACCACACCACGCAGTGGATTCAGTCATTGCCTTGCCGTCGATGGGCGACACGCTGTCTGTGCAGAAGCCGAGTCGAGTGAAGCGAGAGGAATCGGAATCCGTGAAGGAAACAAGACATGCCGAACGAATTGACCAGAAGTTTGAGCCGATCCCGCCTCCCCCAGAGGGCGCAGATCCATTTGAATACGCTGCCCAGCACTTCCCGAAGACTGACAGATTCCCGTCAATCCATGATGCGGTGAAGGGTCGAGAAACGGCTCATGAGATTGGCAACCAAGATGAATTCGAAGATGCTCAGATTCCGATTAACCGGGCCTATGGCAAGCGCGGGCCAACATTGGTTCGCGTCACTCGCCAAGGAGTGCAGGGCAGGAGCAGACCAGTCAAGACAGAGACCTCTGAGAGTGTTACCTCCAAAGAAATCGCGCAGCCTGTCAAAGCTGACTCTGGCAGGACTCATGAAGAGAAGCCAATTTCTCAGCCTGAGCAGTTGGTTCAATCAGACACAACTCGCGCCGCATCCAAGCCGGCAGGTCTAACAGAGGGAAAGCGACCGACGGAGCCAAAGCAACCGGCAGAACCTATTCAATTGAGCCCGCGACAGTTACGCGAAAAGCGACTTGCAAAGTTGCGAGGTGATCTTCAAGAATCGTACTTTGGACTTGCCGAGTTCTATGAATTCAGTCTTGCTCTTCGGGATAGCTCCATGTCGTACTATCAGATGGCTGCCGGGGACAACTCTAACTCCAACGTTTACTGGAAGGCGCACTTGATACTTGCACGCTCTGGCAAAACCACCAATGAGGCGCTGGACTCGACAGCGATTGAGCATTACCGCGCAGTTGTTAGTACCGAGGGTGTTCCCTTTGTTGTTGCGAACGAGGCTCGGCAAGCCCTCGATATGCCACTGTTGCAGATTCCCGTTTCTGAGCAGAAGGAAGCGCTGCGCACTGCTGAAGAGGCCTACTTGTATGGGAGTGTTACTCCCGAGGAAGCTCTCAGAGGATACTCAGAGGTTATTGCCATTGACTCCACAACCAATGAGGCCAAGATCGCGCTCTTTGCTCAGACAAATATCTACGAATATGATATGAAGAATCCGGACTCCGCGATCGCAGTAACTCAACGTCTTGTTAACTTGTTTCCTGACTCCGCCTTCACCACTGTGCTTCGCAAGAAGCTCGAACCTCCGGATTCGAGTTCGATATTCCTGCTCAGCGATGCTGAACTTATGCCTCAAGCTGCCGATACAACCTCCGTTGTCGAGGCTCAAGCGGACAGCAGCGGCTGGCCGCCGCCAGAAGAGTCCTTACGCGGACGGCGCTACCGTTAGTGTCCAACCTCTCTCAGCGAGTCCTTGTTGCGCTCCTCGGCATTCCCTTGGTTGTATCTGCTACAACCTACGGATCTTGGCCGCTATTTCTCTTCGTGATCCTTGTGCAAGGGCTATTGCTGTATGAGTGGCAGCAATTGTCTTTGGCTCTTCAGTCTCGCCCCTTCCTGCCAACGCTGATTCTCTGCGTAGTCGGAATTGATTTGGCAGTCTTCTTCTCCTTCGATTCTTCCTTTCTTAACCTCGCCTACGGTGCCTTCCTCTTGATGCTGCTGATCGAAGTATTTCGCGACTTACGTCAGCCGCTTCGAAATCTCGGAATCTCAGCGCTCTTTCTTGTTTATGTGGCTGTTCCTCTTGCGCTCTGGACTCAATTTGGGTCTCTTCAAGTTAGTGAACGCTATGGCGCCATTGGGCCGCTAACGACACTTTTGGTTGCCACATGGATTTGTGATTCTGCTGCTTATTTTATTGGTAGGACGATGGGGAGGCACAAACTCTACGCGGCCGCAAGTCCGAACAAGACCATTGAAGGCGCCATGGCGGGTCTTCTGTTCTCGGGGCTTGTGCTGCCGGTCATGTCGTGGTGCGGATGGGCGGAACCGTCATGGCACGACTTTGTCATCCTTCCGCTGATCGTTGGCGTGGCCGGACAACTGGGTGATCTACTCGAATCTCTCATGAAGCGTGAGGCACAGGTAAAGGACACGTCTCAACTCTTACCGGGACACGGAGGTCTGCTCGATCGTTTTGATTCGCTGTTACTGTCGAGCCCCCTGTTCTTCCTCTACCTTCGATTGGTTCAGGTCTGAAGGCGCATCTGTTGTTTGTGTAAGACAAGAGACGCATGGATCAGAACAGGAGCCGTGACGTTGCAAGGATGTTTGACAGCATTTCTTCGACCTATGATCTGTTGAATCATCTGTTCTCGCTTGGAATAGATCGTCGTTGGCGAAATGCGGCTATCAGGAGTTTGAGACTTGAAGCCGGCCACGTGCTCCTGGATTGCAGCGCAGGCACCGGCGACATGGCGCTGACTGCACACAAACGGGCTGCGGGAATCCACACTGTGCTGTATGATCCCGCCCACGCCATGCTTTCTGTGGCCGACAGCAAAGCGAATATCTTGCCGCCGTCATCGTACCGGCTTGTACGCGGGGTAGCGGAATCTATTCCTTTTCCTGATAGCACCTTTGATTGTTTCACGGTGGCCTTCGGAATTCGCAATTTCGCGGATTTGCGGAAGGGAACGCAGGAACTGTTTCGCACTCTGAAGCGAGGCGGTATCGGCGCCATACTTGAATTCACACCCGATCGCTCGCGTCTGATAGATCGAGCGTTTCAGTGGTACATGCGCGCTGTCATGCAACCGGCCGGCGCACTAATCTCGCGTGATCGAGATGCGTACTCCTATTTGTCGCGGACGGTGCAGAGCTTTCAGACAACGGCAACGCTTGAAACGCTGTTTTCGGAAATTGGATTTCGTTGCAAAAAGACAAGGAAGTTCTCCTTCGGTATTGCAAGCCTATTCATTCTTGAGAAGCCCTGAGTCGAACTTGACTCGTTTCAGATAGTCAAGCGTCGCATGGATTTGAAGCGCTATCCCATGTTGCCCGTTGCTCTTGCGGTTGCATTAGGTGTGATTCTGGCACTGCTATTCGATTTCAGCGCTTCCTCTTGGTTCTTTGTTACGGCGATCCTGCTTCTGCTGACGGCTGTCCTGCTGATCATGCGTCGAGCCGGTCTTGCGTCAGCGCTCGCTCTTTTGCTGCTGTTTGTTGCCGTTTCCGCACTGCGAGCCAATCAGAGTCTGGGTAGAGAAGTGCGATGGATGGCGAAATCCATCTCGCTACAATCTGACAGCGTCGTAGCTTACGGCACGGTGCAGTATCCGTTGGCAGATAGCCGCTTCCACGACCGCGTACTTCTTAGCCAAGCGGTTTTGACTTCTGATGCGATGACGCTGATGACGCAGTCACTGAGACTCTGGCTTGTTGCGGATTCCGTCTCATTGTCAGCAGCGCGTTCCGGTGATATCATTGTCGCAAGTGGCGTTTTTCACCCGGCATCGGAGAGTGCAACTGTCAGTTCAAGCGCACTCGTTTTCAGCCTTGTTAATCGTGAAATCGGGAGTATGTTCGCCGAGCCCGGCTCGGTGCTTATCCAAGAGCAAGCGGCCTCTTTTATGCGCCGCTCAATAGATCGCGCACGAGAGTGGATTACTCTGGTTTTCGACCGTCGGCTCTCTCCCGATGGCACGGCTCTATGCAAGGCGCTTGTGCTCGGCGATCGGGGAGATTTCAGCGAGGGATTCTCAATCGCGCTGCGACTGACAGGTCTGAGTCACATCTTCGCGTTGAGCGGGATGAATGTCGGCTTGCTGATTTCGCTCCTGTGGCTGTTGCTCGGTTTGCTTTTCGTGCCTGGATCTTTGCGGCTATGGATCTTGATCGCAATTGCGGCGCTCTATATGGAGATTGGTCGGGAGACTCCGTCGCTTGTCCGTGCCAGTCTCATGTGTGGCTTCTTTCTGGCGGGCAAGCTCATGCATCGGCGGGCCGAGATTTTGAATTATGTTGCCGCGGCTGCCTGTGTCGAATTACTCTGGCGACCGATGGACTTGCTGGATGCCGGTTTCCAGCTATCCTACCTTGCGGTACTCGGAATTCTTGGATGCTATCGCTTCTTTCATCTGAAGCTGGTTTCGTTTCTCGGATCAGACAAAGTGGGATTTCGCAGAACCGTTACGGACATTCTGGCAGGAACCCTCTCGGCGCAATTTGGCACTATGCCTGTTCTTGGATTCCTTTTTAATCGGATTCCTTTGCTTGGAGCGCTTGGTAACATCATTGCCATTCCCGGCTTTGCAATCCTTCTTTTCTGGTCAGTGCTGCTCTTGTTAGCAGAGGCTATCCATCCGACGCTTTCCATGTGGATTGCCTCCGCGATCAATATGATCGCCACTGTTCTGGGCTGGTCGGTCAAGTCTCTCTCGAGCATACCGTTTGCAGCTATTGATGTTGCGGACTATTCGTCTCTATTTGCTGTGGGATTGTATGCGAGCATAGGGCTGTTGATGCTTGGTCTCTACATGTCGCGGGTCTGGTTGTCGGTTGCGGCGTTACTCATCACGTCGAATCTGGTGGTGTGGAATTCAGCGCTTCGTAAGGTCGAACCACTTGCTGAAGTCTCGTTCATTGATGTCGGTAACGGTGACGCAATTCTGATCTCCTCGTGTGATCACCATATGCTCATTGATACGGGTCCCGCGTTCAGAGGTTGGTCTTCTGCGCGACGCATCTCGCGATTCCTCGATGAGCGAAGAGTTAACAAGCTTGATGCGCTGATTCTCACGCACCCTGAGAATGATCATATTGGCGGCGCTACCGAACTTCTGCAGCGAGTACCGATTGATCGCATATTCACAAACGGTGACACCTCAGATTCTCGAACTTATCTCGAATTCACGCTCGCAGCGGCGGCATGCGAGAGATCTCCTGTGAGCCTCCATTCCGGCGACATCCTGAAGTTGTCGGAGCATACAACGCTTTGGGTGCTGGCTCCGGACTCTCTGATAATGGC
>JAGVEU010000339.1 GCA_020057985.1 Calditrichota bacterium
ATTCCGTGCTATTGATCTTGCTGGGGAGTTTGTTACTGCCTACTCCGGGCCGGGCGCTTGATTTCTTTTTTCAACCCGACACGACGATAGGCAACGTGGGTCAGACTGTTTTGTTATCCGGTCAGATTGGCGCTTCTCCCCTGATGCGCGGTTTCACTGTGTACATGGCCTATGATACGAACACGATTGATCTCTATGAACCGCCAGAGCCCGGAACGCTGATCGCAGGACACTCCGGTCTTGATTTCAATTACTTCGATCACGCGCCTTTTGCGCCCAACCGGCTTGAGATCGGTGGCACGATCTTCGGCACAGATTTCTGGCAGGGTCCCGGCGAACTCTTTCGTGTGCGCTTCTTGCTTAGGCGATGTGCGGACGCTCCGATCACAGCCCCATTTCCGCCCTTCTTTGTGGATGCCAGCGAAGGATTTCCGCCTGTGATCTTTTATCCAGCCGCGGTGTTTGTTTGCGAGCGAGTTCCTCAAAGCCCACAGGAGCTAACCATTCACCCGGATTCTCCGACCTCCGTGATCTTGCGATGGTCACCGGTGACACAGGATATTTTCGGCAGAGCCTTGTTCGCTCCGCCTTCCTATCGTGTCACTCGCCAGCAGATTCTCCCGTTCATCATGCCGGTCGAGACGGTTGCAACGGTTTCCAGTTTATTCTTTGTTGAGAGTCTTGCTGCCGGTGATGAATATACTTATGAGATTATAGCCGTGTCCGGTCCGTGAGGTCTGTTCATTGACCAAGACAAGTTGTTTTTCACGCATGGTTCCTGCCTGTGACTGCAGCGGTTGCAGGCGAATTCCCACTCACAGAGGAGTTCTCCCATGAAAAAAGCGATATCCCTCCTTATCATACTGACTACGATATTCCTGCTTTGCATTGTCAGCGGACTTGCCGGAGACAAGAAGAACCCTGCAAGCTCTCCGGTCAACCGTTCTGTCTATACTCCTGCGGTAGCGGATGCTCTGTCCACGGGGCAGAAGATTGCCGATACTACGGTTCATGTTTTTCCTATAGATCCATCGAAAGTGCAGCCGCTACTGGTGGAGCAGAAACCGTTTGTGCTGCCGGATGCTGAATCTCACATGGCAACTGGAGAATTATCGCCTGCCAGCGTGCCGAGTGTTACGGAGCAGCGAATCGAGCCCTTTTCAGCAATCAAGTCTGAGTTATCCCGGCTTACTGTGGAACTGGCGCGAGTTGAGTCGTTGGGTGGCAATGGTGCGGAACTCCGAGCGCAGATTGAGGAGTTGCGTCGTCAGTTGCCTTCCCCGCCACCTCAAAAGGAAGCGGACATTACTAAGCATCAGCAGCAAGGTGGGATGACAACGGTTCTGCCCGCAGCAACTACGACGGAAGTTGAGACTGCTCCACCGACGCAAAATAGCGAAGCCGACAACCTATCCGCGGAAGAGCGGACTCGCATGAAGATTGAAGTTCTGACGGCGGAAAGGGCACGCTTAGTGGATAGCGGCGCCGATGCCGCAGAAATTGATGAACACCTCACTCAACTCAGAGAGATTCTCGCAGGACGACTGAATGTTGGTCAAGGCGGCAGAGATAGCGGGAATCCACTTGATCAGGGCGGTGAAACATGTGCGGCGGCAGTGGTGATTTCTTCAATTCCCTACACCGACACCGGCACATTGTCAGGTCGCACGGACGATTGTGTTGGGATTCCCTACCAGGATGTGTTCTATCGTTATACTGCTCCTGCATCTGGCTCTTACACGGCCGACATGTGTAGCAGTGCCGGAGATACTTATCTGAGGATCTGGCTTGATGGAACCTGCTGCTCAGGAAGTTCCATCACAGCAGACGATGAATGCGGGAGTCTGGCTCCAACCAGGACGTTTTCACTGAATTGCGGCCAGACAATCTACATAGAGTGTGGCTACTACTACACTTCAGGCGGTGCGGCGTACAACTTCCATCTTACTGGCCCGGCGATTCGGGCTTGCAACAGTTGTACACCGGCTGATGTTGCATTAGGAACGATCACCTCCACACCTTGGGGCAGTTCGGTGTCAGGTAGCATGTGCAATGCCGGCAAGTGGGTAGGTAGTTTCACGGCGACAGCGGGCGAGGTCTTTCACTTTGATCTGTGTCCGGACGCTCCCGGAAGTGGGACCGCGAACATCGATATTGACATCCGAATCTTCAACAGCGGCTGCACCCAACTCGTCTATCAGGATGGCACTTGCACGGCTCTCTCGTACCGTCCAAACGATTTCACATGGACAGCGACGGCAACGGGCACCTTCTATGTTGAACTGGCCAGCTATTACACGCGGTGCACTTCGTCGAATCCGAACGAGACGTTTACAATGTATTACTACCGGGCCGTCGCCGGCCCGGCCAATGACAACTGTGCTAACGCCGGTTCACCCGTGAGTCTGCCGGCCACCGTGACTGGCGATAACACCGGAGCCACGCATGACGTGGGATCCTGCAGCGGGCTGAACATGGGCAATGGCCAGACGTGGCACGCCTTCTCGCTGAGCCAGATCTGCAACGTGGTCGTCGAATACTGCAACACCAATTCGGCGTGGAACAACTTCTACATCGTCATGGCACAGGGCTGCCCCTGCGCGAGCCTTGCCTATGGCACTTATGATTTCAGTTGTGCCAATGGGAACGCGAAAGTTTACTTCGACAATCTGGCGGCGGGAACCTACTATCTGCCGGTTTTGCGGGACGATGCTAACGGATCCGTTGGTGCCTACTCCGTTTATGTGTACTGCCATGCCGCCGGCAATGATGCGTGCGCCAGCGCCGCAGCGGTGTCGATACCTTCGCAGACTACGGGCACGACAATCTCCGCAACGTCTGACGCTCCGCCGGCCTCCGACTGCGTGACCGCGGTGAGCGCCTCCGGGTTGTGGTACAAGGTCGTCGGAACCGGTAATACCCTCACCGCAACTACTTGCAATGCCATCTCCGGCTATGACACGAAACTCAACGTCTATGCCTGCGGCTGTTCCGGTCTGGCCTGCGTTACGGGGAATGACGACAATTGCAGTGGGTACAACGGCCTGCTGTCCACTGTCAGTTGGTGCTCGCGCTCCGGGCAGGAGTACTGGATTCTTGTTCAGGGCTACAGTGGCGCGACCGGTGGATTCCGTATTGACAACAGCGACGACGGAACGCCATGTAACACCTACTATCCCGGTCAGGTCACCGGAGTTTCCGCCAGTGATAACAGCTGCAATACGGTGGAGATTTCTTGGTCTGATCTGAGCACGGAAACTAGTTACCGTGTTTTTCGCAATGGTGTGCAGGCTGGAACAACCAGTGCCAACGTGTTGACATTCTCTGACACACCGTCGCCGGGCTCCTACAGCTACACGGTAGCGGCGATTGGTGCCTGCAATGACGGTGCGATCTCAGCCGCTGATGCAGGAACAAGACTGGCCACACCGGCTCAAGTCACCGGAGCTTCTGCTTCAACCAACCTCTGTAATAGCGTTCTTGCTACATGGAGTAACGTTGCCAATGAGAGCGGATACTATGTCTATCGTGATGCCACTCTCATTGGCTCGACAGGATCGGATGTGCTTACCTTTACTGATAGCTCGCCTTTGGGAGGAATCCACAACTACACGGTTGCGGCATATAACACCTGCGGAACAGGAACCGTCTCGGCATCAGCATCCGGTTGGGGAATGTGGGATCAGACGCTCACTGCACCGGGCTCTCTCTCAGGAACGACAGCGGGAGACGAGTGCAGTTTGCGAAGCGGGCCTGACCATGTGATCAAGGTCGCGATTCCATCAGCGGGATACTGGAACTTCTCGCTCTGCGGTTCCGACTGGGATTCCTATCTCTACGTCAACACCGGATGCTGCTCAGATAATGCCTGCAATAACGATGACTACTACTGTAACGGAAGCTGGACTTTGCAGTCAGCATGTCCATGCGTGAATCTGCCTTCCGCAGGAATCTACTATGTAGACATCGAGTCGTTTAACCAATCGAGTATGGGTAACTACGTGCTCAATGTGCAGCAGACGGCTATTCCAACGCAGGTCACCAGTGTTGCAGCATCAGATGCAGGCTGTGACAATATTTCAATCACGTGGAGTGATGTGAGTAACGAGATCGGATACTATCTTTATCGTGATGCCCTTCAGATTGCGTGGTTAGGTATGGATGCAATAAGCTACACCGACTATCCAAGCCCCGGAACCTATGGCTACACGGTGAAGGCATGGAATGGCTGTGGAGAAGGTGTGCTGTCTGTTGCTGAAAATGGAACTCGATTGAACACACCGGCACAAGCGGCACTTAGCAGCCCTGAGAGTGGGATCACAGTTTGCAGTGGTGTGTCCCAAGATTACTGTTGGAATGCGGTGTCCGGCGCCACGCTCTATCGCGTACAGTGGGACGATGATGTCAACTTTGGCTCACCTGAAGAGACAACCACCGGCGCCTTGTGCCTTGCCAAAGTCCTGTCTCAAGGCGGCATGTGGTACTGGAGAGTTCGCGCTGAGAGTGCTTGCCCCGGTGGAACTTGGTCGAATGCGCGCACCGTGACCGTTGACGCATCGAGTCCGGTAAACAGCCTCGCCGCGTTTGACGCACGACCGAGTGATCTTGGGGTGTGGCTCAAGTGGCAATGGACGTACAACAGCACAACTTCGACCGTGATGGAAACTTGGCGCAGTCCGTACACGGGGGACTATCCGACCTATCCCACCAACAAATGGAGCAATCCAGCCGACACAAACCACTACGAGATTACCTATAATGAACTGCTGTCGGGTGGGTGGGCGAAAGTTGTCACTCAGGATGGCGTATCCGCGACTACCTCGCTGTCGTACTCAGGTCTGAACGGAAAATCGTTTTGTGATCATGCCGATGCGGACACGAACTACTGGCTTGATGCCGATGCTTTGTGGGACACGACGGGGGCAGAAGGAGTCGGCGCAGAGCGTCGTGACATTTATCGCTATGCGAGTTTTGTCAAGAGCGCGTGTGGTCTTTGGTCAAGGCTTGCAGGTGGCTATGCCATTGGAAGCAATGCTGACCGGTCAACCAATTACTGGCTTGGCGACTATACGATGGATGTCAGCAATGACCCCGACGGCTCCTCAGGCGCGGTTAATACGGCGGACAAAATTCTGCTCTCACAGGACTATTTTGAGGCAACCGTTGCCAACGAAGGAACTGCGGCAAATCACATAGATATAGGACCGGAGAACTCTGAAAACGGAATGGGCAAGGGCATTCCCTCACCTAACGGATTCATTGACTTCGATGATCTTGTGCCTTTCAGCGTGAATTTCGGCTCAGTGGGACAGCGCGCTTTCAGAGCGCAGCCACGGCAAGACAGACCCTCGCTTCATGTGGATGACCTGCCGATTGTATTACTGAAACGAAACGACGAGCAGGAACTTTCTATCGGAAGCGAGTTTGAAATCGTGGTGTCCATCGAGGGAAACAGCGCAAATGGAGTGCGAGCGGTTGAGGCAGAGCTGCATTTTGATCCCGATGCGTTTGAGGTTATCGAGATTCATACTGCAGAGGTTGAAGCGCTGAATGGTATTCCCTTCACTGTGGCACGGCCAATCGCGGGTAGCATAGATATTATTGGAATCGCGTGTGCGGCGTTGGGGGAAACAGCCTCACTTGAGGGAGACATTACTCTGGCGATTCTCCGATTCCGTCTGATAACGAGCAATCATAGTCATGCGAGGATCGAGTTGCGCAATGTACGTCTTGCCGATCTCGGCGGCTCAATCATCAACGGTGCAGGAAGTTTGCTTGCGCTCGGCATTGCCGATCCGCTGCCAATGGCTTTTGCATTGCATCAGAATTTCCCGAATCCGTTTAACCCTTCTACAACCATTCGTTTCGATCTTCCCGAAGCGGCGGACGTGAGTCTCATCATCTACAACATTCTGGGACAAGAAATCCGCACTCTAATGACTCTGCGCATGGAAGCCGGCAGACAGAGTGCCATCTGGAATGGCTTGAACAACAACGGACAAATGACCGGATCGGGTCTATATGTGTGCCGGCTAACCGCCGGTGACTTCGTGGATACAAGAAAGATGCTGTTGATGCGATAAATTAGTTTTGGTTGTTTGACGGCAGGTCTCGCTTCGAAGATTGGGATTTGCTTAAGGAAATTGATTCAGACCTTCCCCAATAACCCAATGGTTGTACGGGCGGGTCTGAATTGTATTACAGGCAAGGGACGGAATCGCATGAACGTAGAACCGCGCAATCGCGGATCAGAATGATCGTTGGGTGTTTTGGACTTATCCGCCTATTACTATCATTATCAAGAGATTACGTTTTATAAATTGATAGTGGTTTTATAAAGAGAACAAGTCGCAGATTTCACTTGACTTTCTATATTATTTGCATTAACTTCTCTGTTCGTCTTCTACCGATTCGTCGGGCAGAGGAACTTCGTAAATACAAACTCACTTAGAGGAGAACAGCGCATTATGAAGCGATTATTGGCAGGCTTGTTCGTGGTCATTGCGACCATGCTTTCGGCCTATGCAGCGAGTGGACCGGAACGAGGACCGGTTCGAGCACGAGGTTTGGACGTTGCAAACCCTCAGTTGGAGAACCGGGTGCACCGTGCCGGGAATGTCTGGATGAACATCACGAACGGAGGATTCTTAGGCAACGATGGCATGGAACAATCCGGCGCGAGCGATGATCCGTGTCCACCGAATGATTGGGCGCCGCAATGCGAGTATCCGGCAGGCTCCGGTCAGCAATACCTCTATCGAGCAGCCTTCTGGATTGGCGCACTCATTACCGAACAAGGTTATGATTCACCTCGCGTCAGCGTTGGCTTCGACGGTTGGTTCGATGTTGAGGAGCTTTTTCCCGGCGAGGGTGAACAGAATGGTATCATTGAGCGATCCAATCTCCCGAACAAGATAAACTGTTTTGACGAATCCGTTTATAGCTCAAGCGCCCGTGCCAACGAGGAGTTCATCGCAACGTACTCCGATACTCTCACTGATCCATTCTGGGTAAACGAAGATACGGACGGCACGCCTCACTACCCTCTTGGAGTGAGAGTTCAGCAATCATCCATGACATGGAGCAGCGCCGATTTTGGGGATTTCGTCATTGTAGAGTATCGGGCTCGCAACATCGGATCTGAATTCCTCAAGAATGTCTATGTCGGACTGTATGTAGATTCAGATGTAGGCCCGGCTTCTCAGTCGAACCATCAAACGGATGATATTGCCGGATTTCGTGCAGTAGATCCAGCCACAGGCGACACAGTCAACATAGCGTGGATTGCCGACAATGATGGGCGACCTCCGTCTGCATCGAGCGGACCTTTTGATTGTCCACATATTGCAGGTGCATACGTTTTGGTTCCACCGTCGGTTCAGAGACAATTCTCGTTCAACTGGTGGGTTTCACACCAAGAAGTGGCCAAGGACTTTGGTCCGGCGTGGCAATCCCATGCTGACTTTGACAGCGGGGGAATGGGCTGGTCATGGCTGTACGGTACGCCGATGGGAGATTTGCACAAATACCAAATCATGAGCAACGGCGAGATTGACTATGACCAAATCATGGTTAATCATGTGTGGGATGTTCCTGCACAGGTGTATGCTGACCCGTTCACGGGCGCGAGCCGCACCGAGCCGTGGAGCACAAGTGATCCCTCACCTGATGCAAGTGACATCGCAAACGGTTACGATTCGCGGTACCTTCTGTCGTGGGGGCCTTTGGGGGTGTTTGACTATTATGACCAGTACGGTCGTCCGATCTATCGTTTGAATCCCGGTGAAGAGTTCACGATGACTTTTGCCTATGTGCTCGGTTCGGATTTCCATGACGTTGATCACCCACAGCCGACGAATCAAACCATAGACTCGTCGCTGTTCAGTTGGGATGGACTCATGGAAAATGCCAGGCGCGCAAAGTACCTCTTTGATCACACGTATACACTGCAACCTCCCAGTCCCCCAATTGGTTTTGGACTTGCGTCCACCTCATCGGGCAAGGTTGATCTTGCGTGGAGTCCGCCGGCACTCGGAAATGCTCAAGGGTACGACCTCTATGGAACCAATCTGAGCAGCGGAGCAGCACGCTCGAAACTTAATCCCGCTCTGATCACCACAACCATGTATTCGGTTACAGGACTGACCAACGGACAGGATTGGCTTTTTCAATTGCAGGCGGTGGACGACAGCAATTGGGTGAGTCAGTTTGCCGACTTGACCGTTCGAGTTGCTGCGGCTGAGCCGGTCATGGGATTGGAGGGAGTTACGGAGAATGGCGATATCTGGTTGCACTGGGCTCCAAGCCCGGAAGAGAATGTAAGCGGCTATCTTGTGCTCAGACGCTCTAATCATGGGGATTCGACGTCACAGACCACTTCAACTCCAAGGTATGCTGACCTCAATGTGGAGACCGGGCGTGTGTATACCTATTGGGTCGTCGCTCAAAACCTCCTTGGAATCGCCAGTCTACCGAGCGATTCTGTGACTTTGGTTCCGATGGCATTGCAGCAAAGGATTCTTGTCATAGACGAGACTGCTCCCACAAGCGGTGCAGATCTGATGCGTGGTGGCGTATCAAGTGATAGCGTGGTTGCCTGCTATGCAAGTGTTCTAAGCGAACTCGGCGAAGGTTATGATCGAATTGTGCAGCCGAATGGCCAGCTCCCCGTTTATGATCTTGACACTTTGTCACATTATGATCTGGTGATCTGGCACAGCGAGGACAACAAGAATCCCATCAGCTATGACGCGAGTTTGAATCGCGAGTCGGCGCTGACACAATACGTTTCACACGGCGGACGATTGCTCCGATTTGCAAGACGGTTCCTGAACGGAAGTTTCGGTGTCGGTGGGCGTTATCGTTCGGGCAGTCTTCTGAGTATGTTCCAACCGCTCGACTTTGACTCTCTTCATGCATCCACGTACACATCATCAACGCATGGAATGGAGTTTGTGGGAGCAACTTCGGCACAAGCGGGTTTTTCGAACTTGACATTGGACACCGTTAAAGTTTATTCGCTCACTTGGAGTGCCATGCATTACCACTTTTTGCCGGAGGTGGACATCCTCTGGCCGCATGCACCGACTCGCGTGCTGTATCGCTCGCAGGTTACAGCAACAGACACTTCGGGACTTGTCAACCAGCCCTGTGCAGTGATCGGACCCGGTGAGATTCTCTTTGCCTTTCCGCTCTATTTCCTGTCCTATGCAGACGCGAGGACACTGGTGAATACGTCCATAAGCGCCTTACGTGCAATGGACGCGGAATCCCCGCGGGTCTCGCTCGGTGTGGTGCAGAACCCGATTGAAACTTCCTATCTGGATTTCTTCGTTGTGTCCAACGAGCAGCTCTTTACTCCTCTCTATGTTCATGTTTCCGGGACAACAACGAATGATTCGGCTTCGGCCATAGAAACAGCTCTGAATAGCTCCATTTATCAAGCAGATTACCGACTCACGACAAGCGATAGCTTTTCCCTGAGTGTTACCGTGAGTGATCTGTCAGGAAATACCAGTTCGGCCTCACACTCCTTCCGTTCACACTATGCAAGCCCGAACGGTCCGGCAATCACTCTTTCCACACCGGGAGGCCGTGGAACAATTCTCCTTCCAGCCGGCGCATTTGAGCGGTCAGGTTATCTCTTGCTGAATTCGGAGAGTTCCGACACCAGATCTGATCTGACCAATGCCTTGAGTTCAGCGGTCACTATTGGCAGCCCAAGTTGGAGGTTGAGCAATCCTGCGACGCTTAGTATTCACTGCGATGTTACATCTGCGTTTCTTGCTAATAGATCCGTGATGATTACCCGGTTCGAGAACGGAGTTTGGAGACCGGTTTCCGGTACGGTGACGA
The DNA here is from genome assembly GCA_020057985.1 of Calditrichota bacterium. Lineage (GTDB taxonomy): Bacteria > Electryoneota > RPQS01 > RPQS01 > RPQS01 > JAGVEU01. Next base: position 9,856 of record JAGVEU010000339.1, read on the forward strand.
TCAATGGCAGCACAGTGTCCATGACCATAAGCCAATTGGGGACCTTTGCCGTCTTTGAAGGAACTGCGCCACCGATTCCGGTGAGCACTGCGCTTCGCACGTGCTATCCGAATCCCTTCAATCCCTCCACCACCCTGCGGTTCACTCTTGGCTCCGCCGGAAGAACGCAACTTGTGCTTTACAACTTGCTCGGGCAGCAGGTTCGCACTTTGGTAGATACAGACTTACCCATTGGCTCGCATGAAGCGCGCTGGGATGGAACTGATTTCGACGGACGCGCCCTCGCGTCGGGAATCTACCTTGCTCAACTGCGGGCGCCGGATGGAACCCATGTCACGAAGCTGGCGTTAGTACGCTAATCAACGAGGAATTACAAAATGAAGAACAAATCTCTTTTCATGTTGAGTGCAATGCTTGTGCTGCTCGCTCTGCTTTGCAGTTGCTCTTCTGATGACAATGATGGTCCACCACCTCCAGATCCCAATGCGTTGTCCGCAGAGGGTTGGACCGCTTACGAAAGCGGAGACTTCACCAACGCATTGGTCAAATTCAATGAGGCGCTTGGGGTAGACTCTAATCACATAGATGCACGGCTTGGCGCCGGATGGTGTCAGATTCGGCTGGGCAGTCTTCAGAGCGCCTATCAACATCTCACGAATGCCATCGGAAACGCGCCTCAGAATGCGGATGTTCTGGCCGCCCGGACTGTAGCGGCAACGTTACTCAATGACTTCGGAATTGCGGTCATGGACGGCAGCAACTTCCTGCAAGCGACCTCTAATGGCGACAGCTATGTTTTCGCTCACGACTCCACTGTGCAGAGCCGCGATGTTCGGATTCTCTATGCACTTGCCGCATTCCACGAGGGTTACTATTCTACTGCCCAGACTCAAGTCGTGCATCTCAATCCAGCCTTAACCTTCGATCCAACTGCTCCGACGTATCTCGCTGAACTAATCGCTGCAATCGAGGCGCTGATGGGATAGATTGTTTTCGGTGCGAACTTCTATGGGGCTGTCTATCGAGGCAGCCCCTTTTTCCGGGCGAAGGGATTGTCCAGTTCGTTGAACGTCTGGCGATCCTGAATCATCAGTTGTTTTGAAGCGCCCGTTGAGCGTGTGCTTTTTTGACTCATCCCCCCTACCCCCCCGCAAGCAGGGGGGAAGCTGATTGATTCACGTGCGGTAAACCTTTGGAGTTGACTCCTTCCTTATCAGTTTGTATATTTGCAGAGTGATGCTTGGCCCGCGCCGTCATCCGGCATCAAGATTGTCCGCCAATTCCCCTGTTTCAACCTGCCAAAAGATATGAAAATCAGGCTTGCGAAAATCCTGCAAGGGACTGATCGTGATGCCATTCGCAGAAGCTCAATCGCGAAAGGCGTTGTTGTGAGTCGAAATTACTTAATAATACCTGTTTTACTTTCGTGTTTTGTAATCACTTGGGCTGCTGAACTCAAGCATCTCGGCATCCTTTGCCTTGGAAAAGTCCCCCAACACCAACAGAAGCCAATCGCTGTAACTTCAAACGAGTACGGCGTGCTGGTGATTGAGTCAAGCATTCCCAAATTAGAGATTCAGACCACCAACCGGATTATTGCCAAAACCGATAGTGTCTCTGGATTCTACGTCTGGCGATTGGCGGCCGGCACGCATGTGATAACGTTCAGCGCCGAAGGTTATGCGCCCTTCATCACTCGCCTGACAATGTACACCGAGCGGGAAAAGCAAGTTCAGCAGTTCAGATTGACGGAAAGCCTCATACCGCAATACTCTGAAGATCCATCTCAAATAGTCTTAAACTATGTGCCTTCATCTCCAGACGAGTCCATCTTCGGGCAGATGGATGAGAAGCCCTTGAGTCTTGATTTTTCGCGCGGGAGCGTTGTTTTGCAGCCTATGCCGGGATTGCATAGTCTAAAGGTGTTCAGCACACGGGGAACCTGGGAGGAAGTCCTCACCATCGGCAGCACAAGCCAGAGGATTGAGCGATCAATTGTGCTGGATTCAACTCGGGCGAAGCCAAGGTCAGCCACGCCAAACGCCATCGTGGCGATTACTTCCGATCCAGAGGGAGCGCGTGTCGTGATGAATTCCGTGGTGGCAGGACAGACTCCATGGACAGGAATGAGTGTGCCGCCGGGTTATTATAAGGTTGAGCTTTTCAAGGACGGATACTACCCCTATTCGTTTGCATTTCCGATAGGACCCGCTCCCGATTCAACAGGAAGCGGACACAAGCCGGACCCCGGACAGGAGATTATTCAGTTTCCACCCTGCCCTCTGGTAAAGAAATATGGCACGCTACGAGTTACATCCGTCCCATCTGGCGCCGGACTCACAGTCAATGGTAAGGCCAAAGGTATGACTCCGCTTGACAGCCTTACCGTTGAACCCGGCGTCTACAAGATTCTGCTCGAAGCCCCTGGCTATTTCCCTCTGGAGAAGGAAGTGACAGTCGGCTCGGACGTCGTGACGGCCGTTCCGTGTTCGCTCAAACGACATTGCGGTGTAGTGAGTATTCGCTCACAACCGGACTCGGCGGTGGTCTTGGTTAACGGAATAATCTGGGGAGCAACACCACTCAAGCTCGATACCGTTCAAGTCGGCAAATATCAGGTGCAGCTTCGCAAACGCGGCAAGAGCGACCTAAGATTTCCGATGGAAGTAAGTCTCGATGACACCTTTTCGACCTTGGAAGTACTCGAAGAGAACTACTCTACGGTATCTATTGACAGTCGTCCACGCGGTGCCGCCGTCACCGTACAAGGACCGACGAATGATCTCGATAAGAAAAAACCACTTCAGACAGCGACTTCCAAGCTCCAGGTTCTGAGCGGCTGTTATGCTGTTGAAGTGGTTCTGAAGGATCATGATCCCCGCAAAGATACCTTGTGGATTGAGCCGGGCGAGCAATTCAAACACATGGTTGAGTTGGTCAGGCAGACAGGACAGCTCGAACTGGTCTGCGATCCGGCGGGCGTGGATGTCTTCATGAACGGCAAGAAAATCGGCACAACGTCCGAGGATGGCAGTTCGTATGTGTTCAGATATCCAACCGGCGAATATCAATTGGCCTGCAAGAAAAAAGGGTATTCAACCTACAAGAAGACCGTGACAATCCCGCTGAATGATAAGATCACGATCAGGCCGAGATTGACAAAATGACCGCAGTGATTGCGGTCATAATAAGGGCTCTTTCTACCCGGAGCCTTTTTTGTTGACAAAAATTGGAAAATTCTTGCTGCGCGAACCTGCAAACAAGGTCATGCCTCTGGAAGCCCGCATGGAAGTGGAATAATACTCATTAAGTAGCTTTTCTATGTGAATTACTTATCAAAATCTTCTCTGAAATATGTAAGTATGTAGTAGGTTGTCTTGCTATTAAACAGACACTTAAGTAGATATGCTTGTCCTCTATCTTCGACCTAAAATTCTGGACATACAGGTATACAATACCCTTGAGTCCAAAAAAATAGGTGTAATTCGTTCTTGACTTTCTATTATAATTGTATCTAATTGTCTGGAAAGAAACCTTGGCGGATTCTGGCGAGCGGCAGCCTTCATCTGTGCCGAACGCAGATCTGACCTGTGCGTTGTCAAGTGAGCATCCTCGCTGCAACCTTGTGACATAAATAACAACAGCTCCCTGATCGGAACTGTCCTTTACTCTGGATCAACCTATGCCCCCACAACTATCCCGGCTGATGATCATCTTCGGCCTGCTCGCGGTTCTGTTCATTGTCTCGCGGTGGGTTGCTCAGCCCCCTTCTTTCAACCGCTACGGGCACTACCGGGGAGATGCCTTAGAAGAAATCAGCTCGATCGCCACTAACTATGCAGCCCTGAACTCATGTGCGGACTGTCATGAGGATGAATGGAAACAGAAATCAGAAGGGCCGCACTCAAAGATGTCGTGTCAGTCATGCCATGGCCCCGGACAGGCGCATGTCACCGATCCCTCAGAAGCTAACATTGTCCTTCCGGCGGCGGATAAGTTTTGCGTTCGTTGTCACAGCAAAAACAATTCTCGCCCCAGGAACTTTCCACAAATCGTGGTCAAGGAGCATACTGAGGGGAAGAAGTGTACGGTTTGTCACTTGACTCATAACCCCAGCGAAATGAAATAGGATCATTATGGAATCAGAGAAGCTAACAGAGTCCCAGTGCCCGACACGGCGGGATTTTATAAAATTGCTGGGTGGAGCGGCTGCGGTAGCTGCGGCTTTTCCCTTGATCGGCAAAGCGGCAGCCGAAACGGACGAAGTCAAGTCCGAACAGTGGAGCCACCACAAGTGGGGTATGGCCATTGATGTTGAGAAATGCATCGGATGCGGTCGGTGCGTCGTTGCCTGCAAAGAGGAAAACGGGGTGCCCAAGGAACCCATCTACTTCCGCACGTGGGTGGAGCGGTATCGTGAATACGATGATGATACCGTCGTAGACTCTCCCAATGGCGGTTACGACGGATTCACATCAAGCGAAGAAGAACGCGAACCGATCCGTGGCTTCTTTGTTCCTAAATTGTGCAATGCCTGCGAGAAATCCCCCTGCGAACAAGTGTGCCCGGTCGGAGCCACCTTCAAAACACCAGATGGCGCAGTCTTGGTGGATGCTAAGTACTGCATCGGTTGCCGGTATTGCATTCAAGCCTGCCCGTATGGATGCCGCTTCCTGAACCCGGTGACAAATGTTGCTGACAAGTGCACCTTCTGCTATCATCGCATTCACAAGGGCCTGAAACCGGCGTGTGTGGAAAACTGTCCGACTGGAGCCCGGATTTTTGGAGATCTCAAAAACGAAAAAGACCCCCTGCGGATCTTCCTGAAGGAGCACAAAGTCTTCGTGCTTAAGCCAAATCTGAATACCTATCCGAAGGTTTTCTACTACGGGATTGATAAGGAGGTCCGCTAATGGACGCGGCACATCTACAGCATATCATAGATAGCGTCGTCGGCTACATGTACCCGAACGAAACGGATCTCCACTGGAGCATTCTGATTGTCCTTTACCCGTATTTGACCGGTCTGGTAGCGGGCGCCTTTATTCTCGCTTCGCTCGAAAACGTGTTTGCCTTGCGCGCGCTTCGTCCGACCTACCGTCTGGCTCTGATCACGGCGCTGTCTTTCCTCATCGCTGCGCCGTTGCCGCTGCTGGCCCATTTGTCACACCCGTTCCGCTTCTGGGAGACTCTGGTCACGCCGCATTTCAAGAGCGCAATGGCGATGTTCGGATTCGTATATATCTGGTATCTGTTAGTGGTGCTCTTACTCGAAATCTGGTTTGAATATCGCCGCGACTTCGTGGTATGGTCACGCAACACGACAGGGTGGAGATCGAAGGTTTATAGGTGGATGACCCTGGGAGTATACGACATCTCGGAATCGGCAGTAGCCTTTGATGAGAAGGCGATTCGCACGATCACCGTCATCGGCATTCCATCGGCGTTCATGCTGCACGGCTACGTGGGGTTCATCTTCGGCTCGATCAAGGCCAATCCGTGGTGGTCGAGCGTCCTCATGCCCGTGATCTTCATTTTTTCCGCAATCGTCTCAGGGATTGCGTTGGTGATGTTGATCTACCTGATTTCCAATTCCATTCGAAAAGTGCCGCAGAATATGGAGTGTCTTGACACCCTCGGACGCTTTCTGTTTTACGGATTCATCGTGGATTTTGCCCTCGAGGGATTAGACGTTATTCAGCGAACTTATGCCGCCGAGGAGTCCTTTGATATTCTGTATGCGTTGGTGCATGGCCGCCTGTTTGAGACGCATATTATCTTCCAGCTCTTAATCGGTACTCTGATTCCCATTGGTCTGCTGGGAATGATCCAGATGGCCAAAGTGACAGCTCCGACTCGTCTGGCCATTTACTGGTTGGTGGGTTTTGCTGTGCAAGTCGGGATCTTTTTCATGCGCTGGAACGTGGTCATCGGCGGTCAGTTGTTCTCGAAGAGCTTCCGCGGATTCACGATTTACAAATTGAATCTGGTTGGGCGAGAAGGTGGACTTGCCGCCGCTTTTCTCGTCCTCTTGCCCGTCGCAATCCTGATTTTCTTTCTCTGGTTCCTACCACCGTGGAAAGAGGACAAACCAACCACAACTCTTGCAGAGTGAGAGACAATAGAGCAGCCAATGACCTCAAAGAATCCTGAGCAGACAAACGATTCGCAGTCTCCTGATGGTATGAGCCGGCGCACCTTTTTGGATGGTGCGTTGTGGGTTGGCGGCATTGCCGTGGTGGCGAGTGTTGCCTACCCGATTGCCAAATACCTCGTTCCGCCTGAGCAAACTGAACCTGATCCGACAACTGTAAATGTCGGCAAGGTGGAAGACTTTGCGCCCAATACCGGAATCATTTTCAAAATGGGACGCAAACCCGGTCTGTTAATTTGCACGTCTCAGAAGGAGTTTCGGGCATTTTATGCCACCTGCACGCATCTGGATTGCACCGTTCAGTTCCGCGCCGATATGGGTCTGATTTGGTGCGCCTGCCATAACGGACGCTACGATTTGAATGGCATCAACGTTGCCGGACCACCTCCGAGACCGCTGACTCCGCTTCGGGTAAACGTCGCGGAAGGACAAGTATTTGTATCGAGGGAGGACGCGTAAGTGAATTCTCAGAACGGACGCTTGTACCGCTGGTTCAGCGAGCGATATGGCGTGACAAAGGTTGTTGAGTTCCTCCGCCACAAAACGGTTCCGGTGCATCGTGGTTCTGTCTGGTACTATTTCGGCGGTGTGAGCCTTTTTCTTTTCATTGTGCAGGTGCTATCTGGAATCCTATTGCTTCTGTACTACCGCGTAGGTGCCGAAAGTTCCTACGAGAGCGTCCAGTACATTATTACCAAAGTTCCCTTCGGCTGGCTGATTCGCTCCATTCACAGTTGGGGCGCTAACCTCATGGTCTTGGCCGCAATGATCCACATGTTTTCCGTGTTCTTCGAGCGTGCTTACGTTAAGCCAAGAGAACTCACTTGGGTGACGGGATTCTTTCTGCTCGCGCTGGCAATGGCGTTCGGTTTTTCCGGATACCTGCTGCCGTGGAACAAACTCGCTTTTTTTGCCACGAAAGTGGGAACCGACATCGCGGGCGCGATCCCGTGGGCGGGCGACTTTCTGCTGAGGCTGCTGCGCGGTTCTGAGGATGTAACCGGAGCAACTCTGTCGCGCTTTTTCGGCCTTCATGCCGCTATTCTGCCCGCTCTGTTCACGGTGATCCTTGCCATCCATCTGATGTTCGTACAAGTTCAGGGAATGAGTGAGCCACATCTTTCACCCGCGCAGAAGAAGCCACCGATGCCGTTCTTCCCCAACTTCGTCCTGCGTGATATGTTGTTGTGGCTGTTGGTGCTTAATTTGTTAGCCTTGCTGGCTGTGTTCTTACCGTGGGAACTGGGTGAAAAAGCAGATCCCTTTGCAGCGGCGCCAGCCGGGATCAAACCCGAATGGTACTTCCTCGGCGCGTTCCAAATGCTCAAGCTCCTTCCCGCGCATTTGTTGGGTATCGAGGGAGAGTTGTTTGGCATTCTCGGAATCAGTCTTGGTCTTGTTCTGTGGGTGTTGTTTCCGTGGTGGGATCGTTGGGATCCGGCGCGTCCCCGCAAGTTGTGGGTGAAGAGCGTTGGCATCTTGGTTGTGGCGGGATTCCTTACCTTGACAATCATGGGATGGGTAATGCAATGAGACTATCAACATGGATTCTCACTGCTGCGCTTCTCTTCGCGTTTCACTCCGCTTCAGCCGTGCCGCCCAAGACGGACAGTTGCATCAAGTGCCATGCAGGACTTGACAAGAAAAATGCTGCGATTGTAGCCGCTTGTGAGCAAGACATTCACTTCCAGCGCGGCCTATCTTGCGCTGATTGTCATGGCGGCGATCCCTCGAAACCGGATGAGGACGCGATGGATCCTGATCTCGGTTTCACCGGTACGCCGAAGCGGGCGGAGATTCCGCACTTCTGCAGCAAATGCCATTCCAATCCGAACTACATGCGTCACTTCAATCCGCGCATCAATGTAGATCAGGAAGAGAAGTACGCCACCAGCCATCACGGGAAGCTCTTGGCCAAGGGTGATCCCAAGGTTGCGATGTGTACGTCGTGTCATGGAGTGCACGGGATTCTTGCCGTGGAGAGCACGGAGTCACCGGTTCATAAATCGAACATTCCGGCGACGTGTAACCGTTGTCACGGCGATAAGTCCTACATGGCGTCTTACGGGATTCCGACAAACCAATACGAAGAATTCTCGCAGAGCGTTCACGGTGTGGCGCTGCTGCAAAAACGCACCAAAGGTGCTCCGGCATGTAATGACTGTCATGGAAATCACGGCGCATCACCTCCCGGAGTGGACGACGTGGCCGCGGTGTGCATTCTTTGCCATAGTTTCAACGGCGAGCTGTTTAATAAGAGCCCGCATAAGGCTGCTTTTGCCAAGGCTGGATTCTCCCAGTGTGCACAGTGCCATAATCATCACAAGATTGTTCATCCCACCGATGAAATGCTGGGGGTTGGCAAAGGCGCAGTTTGTGTGGAATGCCACGCGGCGGGCGAGCAAGGCTACATTGCTGCAGCACGAATCAAGACTCTGCTCGATAGCCTGAAAGTAGAGCAGGTGGATGCGACTTCGATGCTTGCTGAAGCTAAAGCGCTCGATATGGATGTTGTCGAGGGCGAGACTGCGGTGGAAGAGATCCGCGAGAATTTAATCGCCTCCCGCACGGCCATCCACGCGTTTTCCGATGAGCACATGGCCGAGGTATGTCAGAAGGGATTTGATGCGGCATCCCGCGCCGACAGCATCGCCAAAGCGGCAATTTTCGAGTTCAAGTTCCGCCGCGTTGGCTTTGGAGTAGCCACACTGATTCTGACGGGACTGGCCTTGCTGTTATGGCTGAAGATTCGTCAGATCGAGAAGCGACAGCGTGCCGCTCGATCCAAAGAAAAACGCAACTAAGTTTCTCCTTACTTATATGGAGGCTGTCATGGAAGAGACCTGTAATTGGCAACGGTTTGATCGCATTGCAAAAGCCTTGGAGTCGCTCGGGTATCTTGTAGCGGTGTTCGGACCGCTGGTCGGAATTGTTCTTTTGGTAATCGGTGACTGGGCGATACGTGGAGTTGGCGTCATGGTGATCGTGGCCAGTGTGCTCGTGGCTGTGTATCACATCAGCTTCTCGCTACTCATGAACGCTATTAAGGACCTCTCGAAGCATCTGGACGCCCATGAACATGGTCATGTGATTGATGCGCCCAAGACTTAGAGCCTATCCCGAAATAACGAAATTGGCATATTTTGACCGCCGAGCAGGGTTATGCCTTCGCAACCCTGTCGGAATCTGAGATCACAAATCGAGCAATTCGAGCATCTTGAGATTCAGACTCGTTTCTCGCTTTCCACAGCAGAATTATTTCGAGATAGGCTCTTAATAGAACGCGAGAGCGTGGACAAGTCACTCCGTGACTGCTTACATGATTAGTGTCCAAGCCATCTCAGAACTACTGTCATGTCAGCATAAAATAGTTGGGTGACACAGTTGCTTTTGATTAGTTTTTTTCAGATCTTTTCTCAGAGTGCTCTTGCCCATGAACCAACTATATTATGCTGACATGACACTAGTGTAATCCCGATGACATGGACCGGAACGGACTTCATGGCTGAATGGACGCTGCCTCATGCCGGACGTTACGAATATCGCATCGAAGCCGAGGACTTCTGGGAGAATATTGGCAGTTACCCGGACTCAGGATGGGCTTCGCTCATCACCGAAGGCTGGACTGACGCAGCCAATCCCCTCATTGTTCATCCTTCATCGCTCATCGTTTCTGTTTTCCCCAATCCGTCTAATGGATGGCCATCGTTACTTCTTTCCTCTGATTTGCTCCGTCATGGCCCCGTCTCTGTTGCTGTGTACAACGTGTTGGGTCAAGTCGTGTGGAGTTGGCATTACGCAGACGAACTGGATTTCTCTGAATCCAACATCTCCGACTGGATCAGGGCTGTATTTTGTGAACGTGTCGAATCCTCAGCATCAGGTTATACGGAAATTTCTTGTGTTGAAATAGGCAGTAAGCAACTTGTTACTTCGCTCA
>JAGVEU010000176.1 GCA_020057985.1 Calditrichota bacterium
CAGGAGACCTTCGGCGTCATCATGCTCGCGCTGGTCAAGGGTGTGCCCAAGGTGCTTGAGTTGCGGCAGATGATCGAATACTATTTGGAGCATCGGCACGAGGTCGTACTGCGCCGCTGTCAATTCGATCTGAAGCAGGCACAAGAGCGAATGCACATCCTCGAAGGCTTGCAGATTGCCGTAGACAACATTGACGAGGTGATCGAAATCATTCGCAATTCGTCTTCAACGGAAGTTGCCGCTGCCGAACTCAAAGCCGCCTTCAAACTCAGTGATGTGCAGGCAAAAGCCATTCTTGACATGCGCCTCGCACGGTTGACCGGCCTCGAAAGACAGAAGCTCGAAGACGAGATCAAAGAACTGAGGTTGAAAATTTCCGACCTCACAGCTCTTGCTGAGTCGCACGATCTGCGCATGAAACTGATTCGGCACGAACTTGAGGAATTGCGCGAAAAGTACGGAGATCCGCGCCGCACTGAAGTAGTAGAAGACACAGCGGATGTGTCCATTGAAGATCTGATTGCGCCCGAGGAGATGGTGGTTACTATTTCGCATTCAGGCTACATCAAACGCTTCCCGGTCTCCGGTTTCCGCAAACAAGGGCGCGGCGGACGCGGCAGTCAAGGTGCAACGACCAAAGAGGAAGATTGGATCGAGCATCTCTTCATCGCTTCCACGCATGACTACATTCTCTTCTTCACGGACAAAGGCAAGTGCTACTGGCTGAAGGTCTATCAGATTCCGCAGCTTGGTAGGGGAACACGTGGGAAAGCGCTTGTCAACCTCATTGAACGTAGCGCGGACGAAAAAGTCTGCGCATTTGTCAGCGTCAAGGAGTTTGCCGACGACCGCTATGTGCTGATGTGCACAAAGAACGGTACGATCAAGAAAACCAGTCTCTCAGATTTTTCCAATCCGCGTTCTTCGGGAATTATTGCTATCAATATCGCTGAGGGTGATGAACTGATTGAAGCGGTGATGACCGAAGGCAACAGCGAGATCATCATTGGCACGTCAGAAGGAAAGGCAGTGCGCTTCCCGGAAACACAAGTCAGGTCAATGGGACGAACTGCTACCGGAGTGCGCGGCGTCATGCTCAAAGCCTCAGCGCGCGCCGTTGGTATGATTGTAGTCCACGAAAACTCAACCATTCTTACGGTCTCGGAGAACGGCTACGGTAAGCGCTCCGCCGTGGATGATTATCGTCTGACCAAGCGCGGCGCGCAAGGGGTGGGCACACTCAAAACAACTCCCAAGACCGGCCCGCTGGTCGCCATCAAAGAAATCGTAGAAAGTGACGACCTCATCATTATCACCGCCAACGGAGTAGTCATTCGCCAAAGCGTGAGTCAGATTCGCTCGATGGGACGTGTCACGCAGGGCGTGCGCCTCATCAAACTCGATACCGGCGACCGCATCTCCGCCATCGCCAAAGTTGTGCCGGAAGATGAAGAGATCGAGTTGGGGGAGGGAAACGGGGAATAACAGAGGACGAAGGATGAAACCAGAGCGAATTTTATATTGCCGTTCTGTGTGCATCTTCGCATATGGTAAACCATCCAAAGCTACTTTATGATTGGCTTCGACTTGAAGTTCGAGACCATCATTTGACTGAAATACTGGATTCGCTCGGTCAGAACATTCGAGAAATATCAACAGAGCTTGATCACATAGCTGCAAGCAACGATGAAGAGTGGCATTCCGTGGCAACAGATGATGCAGCAGAATGGCTCGAAAATGTGCTCGGGTTTTGCTTTGTAATATGCCAAGTGTATCTGGATAGAGTTGGTCAAAGACTGGAAATTATAGGAAAAAGAGCGTGTCAGGCACATGTTGATCTTGGGATGATACCAAGAACCAAATGGGCAGCATTGGATTGTGGCGAATTGTTGCGTACTTGCAAGAGCATTACGCAAGTAAGGGCAATTAATAACCTCGCCAATTATTTTAAGCACCGTGCTCAGTGGGATAAAGAGTGGAAAAACCTATCGAAAGACCAAATGCGTACAGTAGATACTCTGAAGGCACTCGGATGCAAACCGCGTAGCTGTAGTAACTTCAGAAAGGCAGCCAAATTCTTTGGTAATGGCGAATACTACAACACAATGGTCTTTGAGAAGATTGTACGATCTTGGGCAGAGGGCTTATTAGAAGCAATGCACTTACAATTATCAATAGATAAGTGATATGGCACCCTTCCGGCACGATTCGTAAAGAGGCAAACATGATATATCGTGGAGTTACTTTTTTCTTGACGCTGATTATCGCGATAGTCGGCTGTGCGCCCATGCAGCCAGAAATCGTACCGGTGCCGGAATTCACCATTGACGATCAATATAACTATGTTACAAATGTAAGGCTTGTTGTTGGCCAACCAATTATGGTTCAAGGAAGGGTTCATGGAAATCACGTCACTGTCGAGCCTCGGTTTGAATGGAATAGTGCAAAGCAATCAGGGCAATTTATATGGATGGTTACCTATTACGGGGCGAGAGAAATTTCGATCTCGCATCTCGCAATCTCCTTTGATGGTCGAATGATTGACCCAAAGTATGAATTAGGAGGGCCATTCCCGTACACCTTATCAGGATTATCCTTGGAAGCAAAGGTCTTTCTACCAGAGCAATTCTCTGAGGCGATCTCATACTCTACGAGGCTTCGCCTTCTTATCAAGGGCAAAGGCGTACAGGTTGATGCAGATCTGAACGCATATGCAATAGACTGTTTGATCAAGTTCTATCGCGCCGCAACAGCGAGAAAAACGAAGTGGCTCACAGAGACCATGCAAGCAGTGAAGATAGAGAAATCGCAGGGTGCTCGACAAGTCGATACGAAATATGTAAACGTAGATGTGGCCAATATACGAACAGGACCATCGAAGACAGCAACTGTCACAAGAAAAAATCACTATTTGGATGCGATCGTCTGTATTGATTCGCTTGTTGGTGACTGGATAGCCATTCAGAACGGCGAAACAGATTTACACTGGATCCACAAGGGTCTCTTATCTGATTCGTACAGTGCTGCGGAGGAAGAACACGCCAAGCGCCAAGCCGTGAAAGCAAAAGAGGACAACAGATCTCGTTCAACCCCGTATGACAGATTAGAAGAGCAGTCAAATAAATCGCCGGTTTCTTCTGGCAGGCACGCAAGCTACATTCGGATCGGCACGCCGTCAGATGACGTCGCAAATATCCGCGGAAGATGTGTGGATACACAAGTTCTTGGGTCGGACGAGAACGGGCTTATCGTAGCATGGCACTACCCGGATGTTACTTACATTATGAAAAGATGGTCTGTCGGAGGTGTTGACTGTTACAGGGTCGCAGAAAAGAAGTAATGATGCCACCTTGTTCGGCAAGGTTTGCCCTCTGGGACTGTCTGGAAAATCTCGATACCGGCGACCGCATCTCCGCCATTGCCAAAGTGGTGCCGGAAGATGAAGAGATCGAATTGGGCGAAGGAAACGGGGAATAGCAAAGGATGAAGGATGAAACCAGAACGTAATTCGTAGTGCCGCACTGCGTGCGCTCATTGTCTGCCCGTTCTTGAGAAATAAAAGGAAGGCGGCCAGAAGCGGCCACTATTGGATCATAAACCATTTGATTCTCACGGACGTAACTAATTGATATCCCGAACTGGTATTGGCGATCATATCAAGAGAACTAACAAGAGGTTTAAACATGCAGAGTCAAGGACTGGATATTCTTGGAAAGACGAGTTACCGATTGGCATTCTTTTCTTGCGTCGCAGGAATCATTGTCTCAATTGTCGGACTTTCAAGATTGGTAGATGCAACGCGCTTTGGGCAGGGAGGCACAGACGGCGCAACGATAGCTGTCTCGGGTCTTGTTTTCGCGATTACTTCATTCATAGCAGGTGCAGTTGTTCGTCTCCTTGTGCTAATCGAAAGCAACACAAGG
>JAGVEU010000102.1 GCA_020057985.1 Calditrichota bacterium
ACCAAGAGTGGGTGGTGAATTGGACGGGCCAACAAAGGCCAGTGAAGAAATCCGTCGCCTACCACTACTTCTAATCGTTCGCCCTCCCGCTTTTGCTCATAATGCAAATCAAATAGTTCTTTATAGAGCCGATTCGCCATGCGAGCCTCTTGCTCGTTTGCAGCCCACTCCTGCCAAGCCACTTTCCAATTTTGCAGGTCACTTTGTCTGCGCAGATCAGACTCGAATCGGACCGACGATCTCTGGCCTGAAGCATCTTCAACTTCGACCGTGGTTTTCACACTAATACTATCGGCGGAAGGATTCTCCCAACCGGATTCAAGCCACGTTACGATCGATGAAGGCGGCGGCGGTGGTTGGGTTAGTTCAGGGCGTCTGACCCTGAGCACATAATCAAAATTGTCAGCGGTGTAGTCGCCAATTACAACAGCCGAGTGCTTTGGAAGCTGGCTCATAAACCACTTACGTGAGTACTCCGACATTAAGCTCGCCGGGCGATTGCGCAATTCGTTGTATGCCTTGATGAACTTAAAGAGGCTCTTCGCCAGTTCGTTAGGGGTTGGCATGTGTTTTTGTATGATATCTTGTAATGTTAGTCGGAGCGCATATCCATGCGGCACTACAAAGACGGAAAAATGAAAATTGAGAAATGAAAATTAAAAAGAAGATTCCGGCGGGGTGAGGACCTGTCCTGACAACGGAAGGAACACCACCGCTCGGCGGAAAGAGCGGGGCACGTGGAGACACATGCCGCCGCGAAGAAGAGCGCGTGTCCAGCGGCGCTACCATGATGAGGGCGATGCAATCGGCCCCTACGACATCAAATCATGGATACACTAATTTACCACATCTTTATGACTTTGGCAATAGAAAATAAGAGGAGGCAGTCTGCATAAGTCTCCTCTTAAGGTATGCCTCCGCCTCCTGAAAATGAGAGACATGCCTCTCCCAAGCGAAAGAAATTTTTGCAAGTTCATGTATCAACTGCACATGCGATCAAGTACAATATTCATAGGGATTTACGCATTAGGTTATTATTAATATTGCATTTAGCACTTGAAACATTGGGCAAGTTGGCTCGTTCAAATAAGTAGAGCGGCGCAGAGCAACAAGAGCGACCTATGAAGACCGCTCTTATTGAAACACGTCCTCGTGAAAAGTGCTATTCTGGCACGACCTTGTACCCATACAGATGAATGCCCTCGTGGCCGTCATCGTTGATCTTTCGGAACTCGACTCGGACTTTCATCCCGATCTTTACGTTTTCCACGGGAATGTCGGTGATCTGAGTTGTGATGCGGCCACCGCCTTTGAGTTCAATAATGCCGATGGCGTATGGGCTTTGCTTTTCAAAGCCTGAGGGAGCTACCCGAATAATCGTAAAGGTGAGCAGTTCGCCTGTGTATTCGAGCTTGACCGGTTTGAAGCGGCGATTGCCATTGCCCGGTTCCACCAGACGCGGCGGGAAAAAGACCTTGCCTGTGCTGAGGGATTTGCCGGCCTCACCGCGATAACGCTGCGGCATTTCGCGCCAATAGCGTGCTGTTATTCCTGACATATTGTATGTTCCTTATGCTATTATAAGGACACAGCAAGCTGTGTCGCTACAGTGATTTGAGAATGTGAACGATGGTGGAGCCGCCGGAGCCGCCCATGTTTTGGGCCAGTCCGACGCGCGGATCTTTCAGTTGTCTCTTCCCCGCTTCGCCGCGAAGTTGCTCCGTGAGTTCGACGATCTGAGCAATACCTGTTGCGCCAACCGGATGACCCTTAGATTTTAGACCACCGGATGTATTGATGGGCATCTTGCCATCTAACGCTGTAACTCCGGATGCAGCCGCTTCGCCACCCTTGCCGGGTTTGAAAAATCCCAGCGCTTCGGTCACGCAGATCTCTGCAATCGTGAAACAGTCATGGACTTCGGCAAGATCTATGTCTTTCGGAAAGACGTTGGCCATTTTGTAAGCCTGCTGCGCTGCGATTTCGGTTGCCTTCAGATAGGTGAAATCTTCGCGGTCATGCAGAGCGATGGTGTCTGTTGCCGCTCCGGTTCCAATAACCTCAATAATCTTGTGCTTGCGGAATTTCTTCTTTGCGATTTCAACCGGACAAAGAATGACAGAGGCAGCTCCGTCCGTAATCGGCGAGCAGTCAAACAAGCGCAGTGGATCGGCCACCATCGTCGCGTTCTTCACCGCATCAAGGGTGAGCTTCATGTGATACTGCGCATTGGGATTCAACAGACCGTTGTCATGATTCTTGACAGCAACGTGGGCAAGCTGATCGCGGAACTTGTCGTAACTGATTCTGTACTTTTTCTGATAAGCGTTCGCGATCATCGCATAAAGTCCGGGGAAAGTCGCGCCGTTATAACCTTCCCACTCCTGATCGGCAGCAGTTGCCAGAGCATAGGTTGCTCCGCCGCCGTCCACATCCAGCATTTTTTCCACACCGCCAGCCAGCACAATGTCATGCAAGCCGAGAGCAACATCCATCCAAGCAGTACGAAACGCAAGTCCACCTGAAGCACAAGCGGACTCGACTCGCGCCGCCGGAATCGGACATTGGCCCAGATAATCGGCGAGCAGACTGGCCAAATGCTCCTGCCCGACAAAAAGCCCCGGAGCCATGCAACCAACGTAGAGAGCATCAATCTTGCTGACGTCCGCGTCGTCCATGGCCTTGAGGGCTGCTTCGACAAATATGTCACGGAGTGATTTTTCCCAGAGTTCACCCCACTTGTTAACACCAACTCCCACTACTGCAACTTCACGCATTGTAATTTCTCCTGTCGTTGAGGTTAACCTGCTGTCCTGATCTTGCCGCGGAACTTGGCATAGGTTCCATAGTCAAGATAGAATTTGTTCTCGTGAAGCTGCGGATGAGTCTGCGGAGCAAGTTTTGCTTTGCCCTTGATTGCATCGGTCACCGTGTAAACAAAACCATCCGATCCCGCGCCGCTGCCGTAACTCACCATGAAGATTTTGTCGCCTGGCTTTGCCACATCGAGAATAGCGGTCAATCCCATCGGCGAGGCTCCCGAATATGTATTTCCCAGCCATGGAGTCAACAAACCGGTCTCGTATTGCTTCTTTGTAAAACCGCACATTTCGGCCACACGACACGGAAACTTGCCGTTGGGTTGATGAAACACACAGAAGCGGAAGTCCTGCGGTTTCATGCCGGAGGCTTCAAACAGCATTTTCGCGCAACCAAGCGAAGTCCTGAAATAGGCCGGATCGCCGGTGAATCGTCCGCCGTGCGATGGATAGTGAGCATTTTCGCGCCGCCAGAAGTCGGGCGTGTCGGTCATGAAACTTGTCGTATAGTCCACTGTGGCGAGAACGTTCTTCGCGCCAAACAGAAATGCGGCGGCTCCGGCGGACGCGGAATATTCAAGCGCATCGCCGGGTGCGCCTTGAGATGTATCTGCGCCAATGCCGAGTCCGTACTTGATGAGCCCGGCTTTGACCAAACCATAGCTCACGAACATGCCTTCCGATCCCGCTTTGCAGGCGAATTCCATATCGGCACAATGAATCGCGGGGGTCGCTCCGATGGCCTCAGCAACGGTTGTTCCCGTGGGCTTAACCGCGTAAGGATGAGATTCGGAGCCTACGTAGACTGCTCCAATGTCTATCGGATTAATTCCAGCGCGAACAATTGCCCGCCGCGCCGCTTCAACCGACATAGTGATCACATCCTGATCCGGTGCAGGAACACTTTTTTCATAGAGCATCAGACCGCGCTTGTAGGCGACGGCATCCGCTCCCCAGACTTTGGCGATTTCTTCTAACTTGATTCTGTAGCGAGGGATGTAGCTACCATAGCCGATGATCCCAACTTTCGGTTCTTTCGGCATTCGTCCTCCAAACTAAGTGTGTATTTGATTCTGAAAATATTAGATAAACAGGAATGTTTCAGTAACTATTGAGTTTTTAAGAAGTAAGAAGCTCATCTGTCCACGAGATTGGGCATCTCGCGAGGTCTGTAAACCTCTATAATAAGAAATTCTATGCTCTTTGTCAATGAGGGCATGTTGTCGTCATGGCCATATCATCGCCGGTGCTTGAGAATAAACTGCTCAACTTCAGGAAGGCCGCCTTGCATGATGAGATACCCGTCAATCGGCTCGCGGTCGGTCAGTTCGCCACAGATGGGAGTGAGCATTAACTTCTTGACTTCTTCGTGGTCGTGAGTGTGGCCAAGCGCCCAACCGAGCTTGACATAGGCGGTTTCGGGGAGCATATTTCCGGCGGGAACTACTCCGAGATCCATGATGTCGCGACCTGTGTCATAGACATACATTTGCACATAACCCCAGAGTGTCTCGACGGTCATGTAGACGTGCACACCGGCAGTGATGGCGCGCTTAACCGCCGGACAGAGTTCCTTGTTGATGTGACCCAAACCGGTGCCGGCGATGACAATGCCCTTATAACCGTTGTCCACAAGCGCATCAATCAGATCAGGCTTCATGTTGGGATAGTAATAGAGAATGGTCACGCGCTCATCGAAAACCGCATCGAGCCGCAGTTTGCGAGTAGGATCGCGGCGCACGTAGTCCTGCTTAATGATCCTGATTTCGCCCTGCCTGACCGTCGCCACTGGTGTGTCGGAGATGGTGCGAAACGTGGAACGGTAGGAGGAGTGCATCTTGCGGACGCGTGTCCCGCGATGGAGAAGATCGAATTGATCGGAAGTGGGGCCGAACATACAGACGAGGACTTCGGCAATGTCACCGTGTGCGGCAGCATAGGTTGCACCAATGAGATTCAGCGCGGCGTCAGAAGACGGACGATCTGAGGAGCGCTGCGAGCCTACCATGATGATGGGCACAGGAGAATCCTGAACCATGAACGTGAGCGCAGCAGAAGTGTAATGCATGGTGTCTGTGCCATGTCCGATGACTATGCCATCTGCGCCGCCTTCGATTTCCTCTTGAATAGCCTTAGCAGTTCCAAGCCATATTGCCGGAGTGACATTCTCTGAAAAAATTTGATAGATCTGCCGAGTCTTGAGGTTGGCAATGTCGCCAAGTTCAGGAACCGCTCCATAGAGTTCGCCGGGCGAAAATGCAGGAATGACCGCGCCGGTGCGATAGTCGAGACGGCTGGCAATGGTTCCGCCGGTTCCGAGTAGTGTGACATTGGGCTTGGCGGGATCATAGGGAAACTCGCGCTCGGAAATTTTGTAGCTGACTTCCTTACGACCGAGTTTGACAATTTCCTTGATTCCATCTACGTGAATGCCAATGTTGTAGCCGGTATGCATCTTCAAGACGATATGAAAGGGATTGTCCGTTTCAGTGCGCGGCAGAATCAAACCCTCAATATCACCGTCAGCAGAGCATACACGCACTTCAGACCAGACGCGCACATGATTGCTCTTCAGTACGCTCAGGGCAGGATCGCGGTAACCGAGGTAATTTTGCTGAGATTCTGCTGTTGACATTTTCGGAAGGAATTCTTCCTTTTATGGTTTGAAGTTGCTCACTGACCCCCTTAATCCCCCTACTGAAGTAGGGGGAGACCGGATTTGCTCTTCATTCTCCCCCGCTTCAGCAGGCGGAGATCGAATTGCGACTTATTCTCCCCCTACTTCAGTAGGGAGATTAAGGGGGTTCGTGTGTTTAGAAATGATCTCGAGGACACCAGAGAGATCACATAGAACTTGAGTATTTGTGAAACGCAGGATTGAGCAGCCCTCCGATTCAAGATATTCGGTTCGCAGTTTATCGCGCTCGATTTGCACGGGGTCACAGTGAGTATCGCCATCCACCTCAATGACCAGCTTGCTCGCAAATGAAAAGAAGTCGGCTATGTATGGACCAAGAGGATGTTGTCGGAGGAAGCGCACGCCCTGTTGTTTGCCTCGCAGAACGCGCCATAGAATCTGCTCAGCTTTAGTCAGATCATTGCGCAACTCGCGGGCACGCTGCCAGTTTTCGCGTGGAATTTTCTTGAATCGAGGCATGATGTTCTCTGTCACTCTTACCCCCTTAATCCCCCTACTGAAGCAGAGCGGAGACCGGAAATCGGTATCCTCCCCTCATCAGTAGGAAATAGAAGACAAATATACCAGCATGGATATCTATTCCTTTGCGCACATCCGACCAGACCCATGCGCAATTCTCAGTCAGGACGGATTGGGCAGAGTCCCCGTAGTCGGAGAAAAATCCTGTTTCAAGCGTGATCTAACTAAATCGAGTCTCCGGCAGGTTTTTCGACGCAGGCATTTGCTGAGAGGCGCAAGCCCGGAGAATCTGCTGTTCTACCGGATATAAATCGCCGGACGGACTTCCGTGATCACCGCGGGGATGGATATCCTCACGAAGTACCGCCCACTCGCCAATTCAGACCCGTTCAGCCTGAACCGATGGGACCCTGCAGAAAATGAGTTTTCCGCAAGTGTGGCTACCCGTCTGCCTAAAGCATCGTACAGTTGTATAGAAAGATAAGCCCGTTGCGGCAATGCAATCTGTAGGTGAGCTTCCGCATTGAACGGATTGGGATAGACGGCACTGATCTGATACCCCGAAGGCAATGCGGTTGAGGATTCTCCAGGGATTCCGGTAGTAAGAAAAATTCCGTGCACCCGGACAAATTGCACGGGATGCGCCGTATCACTGCTGACAATCTGGAGGCTGTCCGAGTATTCCAGAGGTTCTGTAGGCTCGAAATGCACTAGTGCCGTTTCCAGTTAGTTTGGAGTGTTGAGTCTTTTTTAGGGATTGCTGCGTATATGGGTTAGAGATCAATCTCAGGAGGATTTAAGATGTCT
>JAGVEU010000128.1 GCA_020057985.1 Calditrichota bacterium
CAGTTGCTTGGCGAGCAGTTCGATGCCGGTGGTGATGAAGCTCATCGCCTTCGGATCAGCTCCGCGTTCCGCGAGTATTTGCGCAGACTTACCAAGCATTGTCATGGCAAGACTATAAGTCAAAAAAATACGGCTATTTTCCATAGTCTCTTCAAACTTAGGCATGTGTTGCTCCTTTTCTACTCATATTGCTCTTTTTGACCTTGTGCATTTGAACCAGCAGGGATGTGTCAGATCAGCCACGGATGGGCTAATCACGACCCTACTAAATATACTTTCTGAAAGTCGCTTACGCAAGCAAAAAATTAACAAATCCAAAAAAAATGTGGCTCACATGATGAAACCCCGAGATCCGGATTTCGAGCAGTGGACCGACCAGAACCACGAGCCGTTCCTTCCGAATAATCTGGTTCAAAGTCAAGAAAATACAACGCCTCACACCGCTCGTCACCGCATGAGCTTGTTATGGCAAGCTATAGGTAAATTGTTTGGCGTTTCACGAAGTTCGCCGCCTCCTGGGCGGAGAGGCTCGACGAGAGGCATACAATAGCCTCTCCATGCCTCTCCGGATTTGCAAAATGCAATAGGCTGCGAACGTCGTTGTCCGTTTGATAAATTCTGACTTTTTCGCCCCTTCCGCCTGATTTCTCCCCCGTCCGGCTTCCAAAAAACTCTTCCGCTTGCACTTCATAACGAATCGTACTATCTTCTGTTATTCACAAAGCAAAGTCCAAGATAGTCGTTTCCCTTGCGTTTTTCAAATTTCGGCGATGTCCAGAACTACCTGAACTCGCTGGTCAACTACGAACATGAATTCCCACTCGGCGGCAAACGCGATCGCCCCAAGCTTGATGCCACGTATGCCGCAGCAGATCGTCTCGCTCTGTCGCTTGCGCCCCAGAACTGCGTTCACATTGCCGGAACGAAAGGCAAGGGCTCTACGGTTGCCATGCTCGAAGCTCTGCTGTCGCCTGACTTCAAAACACTCTCCTTTACCAGCCCGCATCTTGTCTCTGTCAAAGAACGTGTCCGCTTGAATGGCGGGTTGCTTTCCGACGACATCTGGCAGTGCGGGTTTGAAGCGATTGTGGGAGCTATCGAGCAAACCCCAGCGATTGGTCTGACCTACTTCGAAATAGGGTTTATTTTCTTTCTCTGGGCTGCCCGCGAATTAAAGACTGAAGTGCATCTGGTGGAAGCCGGTTTAGGTGGTCGTTGGGATGCGACAAATGTGCTTCAGAATACGATCGCTGTCCTCACACCCGTAGACTACGACCACACGCAGATTCTCGGAAATACTCTTACTGAAATCGCCACCGACAAAGGCGGCATCATCAAACCAAATGCGCAAGTGGTTGTCGGAAAGCAACACGACGAAGTTTCTGTGATCTATGACCGCATCATCTCCGAGCAGCACGCAACTCTCTTTCGATATGTGGAGCACTCATCGTTCATCGTTCATCGTTCATCGTTTCCAGATGCGCATTCATCCTTCATCCTTCATCCTTCATCCTTGCTTGAAGTCTTCTCCTACCAAGACGACTCCAGCAATATCCATAACCTCCATCTTCCCCTTACGGGCACTCATCAACAGCAAAACGCCGCAGTCGCCATTCGAGTCGCTCGCCTCATCAAGCCAGACCTTGCACCGGATACTATCCGCAATCGTCTTGAAGCGTGCATGATTCCCGGCCGTCAGCAATTTCTAAGCGGAAAACGTGACGTGTTGCTTGACGTCGCTCACAATCCGGCGTCGTTTGCTGTGCTCGCCGAGACACTGCGAACTCATTATGCAAACCGCAGAATACTTGCAGTCGTCGGTATGTCCAAGGATAAGGACGCGCGCAGTTCACTTGCCTATCTGAAGGATCTCGTGAAGGATATTGCTGTCATCCGCCTCAGCAATCCCCGCAGCTACACTGAGCCTGAGTTGCTTGCAGTCGTTGAGGAACTTGGATTCAATTCTGTTTGTGTGCAATCTCGCGAGGAAGCGTTTATGCTGATGCACACGAGTTCCGAGCATGATCTGGGTTTGGTGGTTGGATCGTTCTATCTTGCCGGGGATTATCTGGAATGGAGGGAAAGTGCCGGAATTGCCTGAAGTCGAAACTGTGGTTCGTGAGATTCGTCCGCGCATTGTCGGTAGAGTAATTCACTCCGCTCGCTTTGTTGTTCCAAGACAACTTCAGCCGCAGACTCCACAACAGCTTGCTCGTGCTCTGAAGGGTCAAGAAGTCGTGTCTGTCAAGCGGCGGGGAAAGTTCATTCTGATCGAACTCGAACGAGGCACCTTGTTATTGCATTTACGCATGACCGGGCGGCTGCATGTTCGCTCTGTTCAAGAGAAGTTGGATCACGAAACAGCATGGTTCACGCTCGATAACGGCAGTGATGTTCTTGCCTTTTGCGATCCGCGCACGCTCGGAACCATCCGGTATTTTCAACACGGCAACATCATTGAGCCACTGACTGATCTTGGCTGGGAACCGCTTGCCGATACCGTTACTCCGGAGATGTTGAAAGAGAAACTCGCGCGTCGGTCTATGCCCATCAAGCCCGTGCTCCTCGATCAAAGAGTCTGGGCTGGCATTGGAAACATCTATGCATCCAAAGCGCTCTATGAAGCTCGCATACATCCTGCCAAACCAGCCAACAAACTCACCCACAAGCAGCGTGAAGATCTCATTGAATCCGTCACTCGCGTTCTTGCTCGCGCTCTAAACAAAGGCGGCTCTACACTCCGCGACTTCATGAGTCCCGAAGGTATCGCCGGAGCCTATCAAAAGGAGTTCCGCGTTTACGACAAGGAAAACCAACCCTGCCCCCGCTGCAAAACACCCATCAAGCGCATCACCCAAGCCCAACGCTCGACGTACTTCTGCCCGAAATGCCAGAAGAAGTAAACTACAAACTTCAAACTACAAACTTGAAAAGGGGGAGAAATATATTTTTGGCGGAACGAACTTGGCTTAATTCTTTGAGGAAGATGAAATTAGAGAGGAAAAAACCGATCGAAAATTGCGAATTACGAATCAGGAATTGGAGATAATCTGGCAAAAAATCCAAATCCCAAACTCCAAAATCGAATATGAGAGGATAGGGAACGGATGTACCCTAATATAAGGAGCGGGAAATACGTTGTCAAGAGAAATTTCTTGTTTTTTCATAAGATGTTTGTTTTTATTGACTTACGAAAATATCATGCTCTTCTGATTAGGATACAAATGGGCAATAAATATGGACTTGGGAGATTGCGGGAAAAGGTGCGTGGTGCGAGGGTGCATGGGGAATATTGAAGTTAGGAAGAGGCAGAGGAAAGGATGAAGGCGGAAGGATGAGGGATGAAAGGAGGAAAACTCCAAATCGAAAATCCCAATAGACGAGGAAATCGAAAGTGGAAGGACAAGGAGGGAAAGGGGCGAAGTTTGTACGATTCCCTTGACAGTGTGGGGAGAGTTGGGTATATTTCTTATTAACTCGTAGCGCCGGAAACTAAGTTCGCATTACACAAAACCCGTAGCGACACAGCTTGCTGTGTCCATAACTTTCCCTCCACTTCCTCAGTGGGGGGACAAAAGGGGGGTTGCGGGGGCTTGAAGAATCACTGAGAGTTGACTGCTCTTTCCGACTCTAAACTCTCAGTGATCTTTCATCGCGCGAAGACCGAGGACGCGCAATTCAGGATGACAGGGACGGAGGTAGCGCCGCATGGATATGCGCTCTTCTTCGCGGCGGCACGTGTCTCCACGTGCCCCGCTCTTTCCGCCGAGCAGGGTTAGAGCTTGTCCTGACGAAAGTCAGGATCCTCGCAACCCTGCCGGAATCTTCCTTTCGGATTTTCGATTTTCATTTTTCCGTAGTGCCGCACTGCGTGCGCAATCTTATCCACTGGGCGGGGTAGGGGAGGTCTAAGGTCTTCCGCAGCCCTCCCGCTTGCTTTTTCCAGTATTCTGTTGTATAATAATCTCACCCCTTTTCACAGAAACTGAC
>JAGVEU010000371.1 GCA_020057985.1 Calditrichota bacterium
GACGCTGAGATCTCAAGCCGTGAACGGTTCTGCCATGCAGTCTCCAAAAACGCTTGACCCGTAAACTCTTGCGATAGTTCCGGTAGCAACTCTGGATTACTGCGAGCAGCTTCATCATCAAGCCAGAAAAGCGAATAAAATGTTGGCGCTCGGTAGGATCTCCCCCATGCAACTGAGGCGCCGATTCTATGATGAGGTGAATAGAAACTCCTAAGTCCAATCTTCGGGATGAGATTGATACCGCTGTCCCCGAATTTTTCCGTTCTTACTCCGGTTTCTGTCGCTATCTCAAACTGCCGACTCCGGCTCGCATATATGGCCTGGTTCCACTGCGACCACGCACTCCAACGATTTCGTTCGGCTTGGCCTCCAATCAGTTGATTTGAGATTATGCTTTCGTTGCACCCCTGCAATCCGACTGAAACACGTGCGGAGCGGACACGAGTTTGTGCGCGAAATTCGCCCTCCCACTGCTTGCTTGCCTCAGTTGTTCGCTCGACAATTCCGTTAGGATTATGCTCACTGATTTCCTTGCCGTCACTCTGATGAGAAAGACGACCTTCGAGATCGGACCGGCCAACAGACTGGTGAACCCGCAGATTGAATGCACTCCGTTGAGTGCTCTGTCTGATTTGCAGTAATGATGGAGGTGCAAGATGGTTAGGTATTCCACGCCGCCCTCGATCAAGCTCGGCAGTACCGGATACCTCTCCACTCCTGCCGAGTCGCGAGGTTAGCTTCAGAAAGAGCTGATCTCGCCTCATGTCATCATTCTGTCGTCTGAATCTCTTGCCGAGATCCGTGGTGAATTTTCCGTTGCCATCCTCCTCGGTGATTGTATACCAGTAGTCGCCAGGTCCGTCTGTAAGTGTGTAGCCCACAATGCTTGAGAGTTGACCGATTTCCCCAGTGCGCGAAAAACTGAAACGGTGTGAAGTGGAATGAACATCTTCGCTAATGACGATTTCACCGCTGCGATCTGCTGCTCGTGTCGTGAGTCGAATTATCCCGCCAATGGCCTCGCCGCCCGATTCAACCCGACTGCCACGATCAATTGCAATGGATTCAATCCAGTCCAACGGAATCGAAGCGAGATCAGCTTCCCCTGTGCCCAAATCCTGCAGCCGTCGGCCATCCACGAGCACGAGAACCTGATTGGCATTCGAGCCGCCAATGCGAACGGTGGCCGGTGATCCAAGACTTCCGTCACTCCGCACATCCAACCCGGCATATTGACTCAGGAATTGCGGAAGCGTCTGAACCGCACTGACATCAATTTCATCACGGCTAAAGATCTTCTCATGCGCTGGACCTTCGCTCAGGATGACAATCTCAGGCAAAGACATCATCCGTGAATGCAAGATGAGTCGCAATTCCCGATGATCTACTGATCCGAGAGAAACCGCTGTGTCTTGTGGTGCTAAGCCCTCGGCAAAGACCTCGACGCGGTACATTCCTGACGGCAACTCACTGAAGGTCGCTTCGCCTTGAGCGCCAGTCTCCCGCGTAATGCGAAGAGGCCAAAGTAAAACACTTGCACCTTCAACACGATTGCCTCGCTCTGACTGAACGCAAATGGCGAGCGTCGAACCGGTTTGTGCGCGCGCTCCTGTTGAAACAAGAAACATAAACAGCAGGACCGCAATCACAGCCATAGTTTCCACATAAAGGCAAGATACTCTTCCTTGCCAATCATGCGATAGCCGGGAAGAATATCATAACTCTCTTTGAAGAAGTTCTCCGTTCCCCACACAAGCGTTACCCCGCGAATCGAAGCGGAGATGCGGAAACCAACTAAATACGAAGGCCCAAGTGTGGCAGTGCCCTTGTCTGAGAAGGTGAGTCGTTGACCGATGTATTCATAGCTAATATGGCTGCGAACTGTGAGCGGTGACTTGAAGAAAGCCTTCTCGAAATAGAGCCTCGTGTAGCCTCGAGTGTCCACTTTCTCATTGAGTGATGCCGGATTGAGCTGAGCAAACCACCACGAGTCAAGCCGAAGTTCATAAATTAGGGGAAGTACCGACATACCGGACAAGCCAAGCTGCGACTCCCTTGACACATCCCGCACATAGACAAGCGATGTCAATGTGTCTGCCGCCACAAACTGATTCTGAAAATCTCCCAGCGGATCAATCGAATGAATCGCCACATCGAAAAAAGCGCGGTTCCTCTGCCACCGAACACCAAAATCTGATTTCAGAAACCTGTCAACACCTCGCGAAGTTGCAGTGGGTGAAGCTGTGCCATAGTATCTGTTGATATCCGCGAACGTAGAATCCACAAGCAAGGGTCGAGCAGAAAGCGGGTAGCTGCCATTCAGCCAAAGAATGGGCGGAGTGCTCTCGAGATAATGCAAACCTCCATGCAACGAGACTGATTTGTAATCCAGAGTTCTAATAGCGATTCCCGCATCGTACAAAGGCCTAATGCGATCCGCAGTTCTCGAAGCCTGATGCATAGAGCCTCGAAAAGCGATGTCACCAAGCGGGAATCTTACAGAATCCTCCGCGCTCACCTCCGCAAATATCTCATGTCCCAGTTTAGCTTGTGGGTAACTTAAATTCGCGAGCATGGTCAATTGGCGAAACCTGAAACTGTGATTGGGCCGCTCCGCACGGCATTCAATATTCCAGCCCGTTACGGTTTCTTTCATGCGAAAGGCATCTCCCCAGTCCTCACGATCACGTCGTGCAAAGATCTGAATCGAGGGACTAAGTGATGACCTTGCAGAGTCCCTTTCGCTTATCTCTGCAATGCCCTCCTCTCGCTCAAGATAGGGATCCACCGTTGTGAGCGGAAACTCCGAATCAATATGCGAACCGGCATAGGTCAGATTCGCCCTCCAGCGATTGCTTACATTAAAACCGAATCGCCCTCTAACCCGGTTGACCCTTGACGCGGTACGCTCGCGCAACCCGTTGTACCAAGCAAGACGACCGGTGACTTCAATCGAGGATCTGCGATAGACTCGCTGCCCGTGAGAAAAGTCAACGGTTCCGTAGCCATAGTAACCCTCACGAATCTGAAACTCGGTCACCGGTGTGTCCACTGGAATCGCGCGTGTCTTCATGAGGACTCGCCCAGCCGCAACTCCCGACAGGAAATAATAGTTCATTGAGTCTAACTCCGAGACCGGTTGCAGGTTCGACTCGTAAATGCCGTCGGAGATTCGATTCTGTGGAATGCCATCCCGTTCAACTCGAATTTGCCACGGGTGCAAATTCCACGGATGAAAGACAATCGGTGCGCCAAGCGTCCCATAGTCCATTGGATACATGCCGGGGAATTTGCGCAGAAAATCACTGGCGTCCTCATAGGAAGTATTGAGAAAGTCCTCCTGCCGAAAAACCACTCCTTGTGCATGGACAACATCCGTGATGACAAGCAGCAATGCAACACCCAACATCGTTGCAACAATCCATCCTGCTTCCCTCCGTCTACGGGGGGACAAAGGGGGGTTAAGGCGAGAGAATTGGAGTGGAATCATGGCAAAAGCTTTCATGCTGAAACGAGCGCTTTTCGAAGTCTCGGGAGCAGCGGCGCGACTACAAATAGGAAGACCAGCGTGTTTGAAACGAGGTGAATTGCCGCAAACGGAACTGCGGCAACCATTGTGACCACATACTGCGAAAAAGAAAACCCGGCCATCACAGGGAAAGCCAGGTTTGTTAGAATGTCAAACAGAACTGTTGTCAGAAAACCAAATCCCACGACTGTCGCAACATACCGAAAACCAACCGTGCGGTTGCACAAGCGCGAAACCAGCGCCCCCATCAATCCTGCAAGACTCATTCCAATGACTTGTGCAACGAGCAGCAATCCCATCGAACTCCCCAGAGGATTGAATCCGGCGAAAAGCGCCTCGGTTAATCCTCCGGTAATTAGCCCTGCCGCAGGGCCGAGCAGAAAGCCCGACGCAAAACAAACTGCTGTCACCAGTTCGACATTGGGCACTCCGGAAAGCGCCAAACCCACCACCAAGCCAACCGATACGAACGAGGCAATGCGCGTCAGATAAAGCGGGTTGCGCCCTTGCCGAGTCTCAACTTCCATACTATTCTCTCCGCGCTAAGCGAAGAGCCTCCACCTAAACCTTACTTCCGAAGGAATGTTGTCACGGTTGGCAGGTCTCCTGGCTGGGCATCAGCTCTACATGATTGCTGTGCCTTCACAGTTGCGGGTCAGCGACGGACTCACACCGTCTTCCCTATTCTTCCGCACAAGGCGGACACCAACCGTTGGTGAAAATACTACTGTGCGGCGGCCTCCGGCTGAAGTGAGACTGAGTCAGCAGTGGTGCCGGGTACGACAACCGTACGTGCGCGCTCTTTCTCTTTGATGCGAGCCTTCTTGCCCTTGCGTGACTTGAGATAATTCAGCTTCGCACGCCGCACGCGCCCATGCCGAAGCACTTCGATCTTCGCCACGGCCGGAGAATGGAGCGGAAAAATTCGCTCGACGCCAACCCCCATGGACACCTTTCGCACCGTGAACATCTCATCCAATCCGCTGCCTCGACGTCCAAGCACTATCCCTTGATAGGCTTGCAGACGTTCCTTGTCTCCTTCGATGACGCGAACCCACACGTTTACCGTGTCACCCGCGTTGAAGCTCGGGATGTCCTTTCGAAGGTCGTCTTGAGTCCAATTAGATATGCGATCCATGATTATGTCTCTATCTTAAGATTATTCTTCTGATGGATTAGATTTATTTAGATGCGCCTGCCAGAGATCCGGCCTTCGTTCCTGTGTCCGTTCTTGTCGTTGTGCAATTCGCCATTTCCGGATGTTCTCGTGGTGACCGGAAAGCAGCGTGTCAGGCACACGATACCCCTGGATCTCCTCCGGTCGCGTGTAGTACGGAGCATCCAGCAGTCCGTCTTCAAAACTATCACTCTCAGCAGACTGCGCATCACCGATTACTCCGGGCAACAGCCTCACAACAGCATCAACGAGAATCGCCGCCGGAATCTCTCCCCCGCTCAACACGTAGTCGCCGATTGATATTTCAGTCCACTGGTCGCGTTCAAAAATTCGAGCGTCCACATCCTTGTAATGACCGCACAGCACGATCAGCCACTCGAACTTGCATAACTCTCGAACTCGTTTCTGCGTGAGCTTTGCTCCCTGCGGAGTCATCGAGATTCGCGTAGGCTGTGCGTTGCGGATGGTCTGCAGTGAATCGAGTGCATTCCAAACGGGTTCAGCCATGAGTACCATCCCAGCGCCACCGCCGTAGGGAGCATCATCAATGTTTCCGTGGCGATCACTGGTGTAGTGCCGCAGATTATGCACCCAGATATCTACGGCATCCTGAAGCAGAGCATTCCGCAGAATCGAGCTGTTAACGAGGCCGGAAAAAATCTCCGGGAAACCCGTCAAAATGTCAATGATCATCCGTGGCACTGGGTGGAATCTCCTCGCCTTCAACCAGTCTCTGCCAGTGCAATATCTCAATCGTGCGCGCCTGAAGATCAACGCGTCCCACCCACTCGCTCACAAACGGCACAAGCAACTCTTTCCCCAGACCTACAAATGCAAGCAAGTCTTGCGCGCCTGAGTGAATATCCTTCAATACTCCAAGCTCAGTGCCGTCATCCGCGATTCCGGCAAATCCAATCAAGTCCGTCGCGTAGTAAATCCCATCCGGCAACTTCCATGATTCGGAGAGTGGCACACAGACTTCCGCACCAATCATTGTCTCAGCCTCGTCACGAGTAGTCAGATCAATCAGCGAGATCAAGACATGTTGATTTGACCAACGGGTTTGCTTCACTCGCAACTCGACAACCGAGTCGCCGCGCATAAGATAAACTGACTCGAGCGTCGCATAACGCTCAGGAAAATCGGAGAGCGGATTCACTTTCAATGTGCCTTGCAACCCATGCGCTCCGATCACCATTCCGATGGTACGCAGATCCTCAGGATTCATGGCCACATTTGTGAATTAGGATCGCAAACCTCCGCTTAGCCGGAGTTCTCTTTGGGCGGTCGTGCCGGATCCACGATTTCAAAACTCGCCCGCAGACCTTTTCGCGCAGCAATGGCAATGACAAGCGTCCGAATAGACTTGGCTGTCTTGCCCTCCTTACCAATGACCTGTCCGAGATCGCCTTCACCGACGTTCAGACGATACAGGTGTTTTCCGTTCTCCTGATCCACATGCTCAACATGCACGGCATCGGGATTATCCACCAAATGCTTAACAATAAAACTGATAAAGTCTTCCATGGAATTGGCGACTCATCCTCTCGAGGTGGTGTGACTTACGATCCGCTGGCCGCGTCCTTCTGCTCAGCGCCTGATTTTTTCTTTTTCTTTGGGCTTGAAGCTGCGCTTGCCGCTGTCGCTCTGGCCTGCTCTGTCCATTTGGCTACCGCCTCCTCGATTCTTTCAGCGGAGGCTCCACGTTTCTGAAGATCGAACCGAAGCATAATTCCACGGCGCGAGAACAAACTGCGAACCGTGTCTGATGGCTCCGCTCCCACAAGCAGCCAGTGCATGGACTTCTCCTCGTTGATCTCAAGACGCTCCGGATTTCCCTTTGGATGGTAAACCCCAAGGTGGTCAACATAGGCGCCGTCGCGCCGATGCCGAGCGTCCATAACGACGATGCGATAGAACGGCTTCTTCTTGCGGCCGGCGCGGGTGAGTCTGATTTTGACTGACACAATCGTTCCTATTTATTTGGTTAAGATAATCCTATAGCTCACCGAAAATGCGTTTTATCTGACCGGGTCCGGCTTTGCGCATCCTCTTCACCATGACAACCATCTGTTCATATTGCTGAATCAAACGATTTACGTCCTGCACGGCTTGCCCAGCGCCCCGCGCGATTCTTCGTCTGCGGCTTGCATTCAATATCTTAGGACGTTCGCGCTCCAACGGTGTCATCGAGAGAATCAGCGCCTCTGTATGCCTGAAAACGCGCTCGTCAACCTGCATATTTTTCAATTTTGCACCCACTCCGGGGATCATCCCCAATAGGTTCTGCATTGAGCCCATCTTCTTGATCTGCTGGAGCTGCGTCAAGAAATCATTCAGCGTAAACTCCGCCCGGCGGAGTTTCGCTTCCATCTCCGCGGCCTGCTCTTCGTCCATCACCGATTGAGCTTTCTCGACAAAGGATACAATATCTCCCTTGCCAAGAATGCGTCCCGCCATGCGGTCGGGATAGAACGGCTCGAGGGCGTCGAGTTTTTCGCCCACTGAAACGAACTTAACCGGCTTGCTTGTGACGGCACGAATCGAGATCGCTGCTCCGCCGCGAGTGTCACCGTCTAATTTTGTTAAGACCGATCCGGTAAACTGCAAGCGATCATGAAATGCTCGCGCCGAGTTTACTGCATCCTGACCTGTCATGCCGTCAGCAACAAACAAGATCTCAGTCGGCTGGACAAGTTTGCGAATCTTCTCCAACTCCTCCATCAAGTCATCGTCTACGTGCAATCGTCCGGCCGTATCGAGGATGACTGGATCCAAGCTGATCTTTCGTGCGTGACGCATAGCCGCATCACACACGTCAACCGGATTCTTGCTGTCACCGCGAAACACCGGCACACCAATCGAATCGCCCAGCACAAGAAGTTGCTCCTGGGCGGCAGGCCGTTGAAGATCGGCAGCAACCAGCAGCGGCCTCTTGCCTTTTGCCTTCAGGTACCGGGCCAGCTTGGCACAAAATGTGGTCTTGCCCGATCCCTGCAAACCGACGACCATGTGGACCGTCGGCGGCTTTGGCGATGAACTGAGCCGGCTTTCCTTTTCACCTAACAGGAGCACCAGTTCATCGTGGACTATCTTAATAACAAACTGCGCAGGCGAAACAGATTTCAGAACTTGCTGTCCAAGAGCCTTCTCTTCTACACGCGCCAGAAAATCGCGGGCAACTTGTAGGTTCACATCCGCATCGAGCAACACCCGGCGGATATCACCCATGCTCTCCTTGATGTTCGACTCGGTGAGTTTGCCGACTCCCCGCAGGTTGCGAAAAACCTGATCTAATTTCGCAGTGAGATCGTCAAACATCTACGGACGGTAGCTCTCCAGAATCTTCTCAATTAGCCCGGTGGTCGAGTAGCCTTCACGAAACGGAATTGTCACTACCCTGCCTCCCGTTTGTACCACCGATTCGTATCCAACAATTTCCTCGATCCGATAGTCACCACCCTTGACCAATATGGAGGGAGCCAGTGTAGCAATCAACTCCGCAGGCGTTTCCTCATCAAAGATCACCACATAGTTGACGGATTTCAGAGCCAGCAAGGCAGCGGCTCGATCCATTTCATCCACAAGCGGCCGTTTCGGTCCCTTGATCTTGCGTACGGACTCATCGCTGTTCAATCCCACAATGAGGATGTTGCCAAGGTTGCGAGCCGCTTGCAAGTACTCCAGATGTCCGCGATGCAAAATATCGAACACACCATTCGTGAAGACAGCAGTTCCGCCGCGAACCCGTTCAAGAAAGCACTTGCGGGCTGCATCGTCACGATTCAGAAGTCCGTTCAGGCTATTGTCAATCTCGATCATCTCGGGAATGGTGGGCGACACAGGACTTGAACCTGTGACCTCTGGTATGTGAGACCAGCGCTCTAACCAGCTGAGCTAGTCGCCCGAAAAAACTCAGTTTCGCTCCGCAATAACATCTATTAATCGCTGCCGGTCCACCGGAACCACACCCACTTCGCCGCATACAATTCCCGCCGCATAGTTAGCAAGAATAGCAGCCTCGGACGGACTGGCTCCGCCAGCCTCGGCCACCACGAACGTCGCGATGACAGTATCACCGGCGCCCGACACGTCATGAACGTTCATTGCGTGCGTGGAGATATGCTGTACTCGATCGCGATCATGGAAAAGGGTCATCCCCTTCTCGCCGCGAGTAACCAGCAAGTACTCCGGTGCAAGTCGCTCAAATAGTTCATGTCCAGCCTCCAGGAACTGCGAGTCCTCGCGGATCCGAACTCCCAATGCAAGCTCCATTTCCTTGATATTGGGCTTGAAAAGATGCACGTGAGAGTATGAGAAAAAATGGTGAAACTTTGGATCAACAGCAACTGCGACATTGTGCTCTTTTGCGATCTCCAACGTCCCTTCAATCACTCGCCGCGTCAGAACACCTTTATTGTAATCTTGCAGGATAACGGCGCCAAGTGAAGGACAAATTGCGCGAAAAGCATCCAGCAGTCTCTGCTCGTCCGAGGCTGCAATTTCCTCGACCGACTCTCGATCCGCTCTGACCACGTGCTGATCGTGTGCGATGATGCGCATCTTCTCCGTAGTCTTTCGCTCAGCAACCGCAATCATGCCGTCTGTCGGCGCCCCCACAGATTGCAGCAATCCTGTCAAGACCTGCCCCGCCGCATCATCTCCTATCAATCCAAACGCATGAGGCTGAACACCCAGCGAAGCAAGATTCTGCACGACATTACCCGCCCCACCAAGTCCCGTCGTCTCTGTGTCAATCTCAACCACCGGCACCGGAGCCTCAGGACTGATCCGGCGCACAGTTCCTTTCAGGTGCCGGTCAAGCATGAAATCTCCCACGACGGCAATTTGCTTGCCGCGTGCAGAATTCAGTATTTGCTCCGCGCGACTCGGTTCGATATGGTTCATATCATATCTCCCCTCGCTTCAGCGGGGGGACAAAAGTGGGGAAAATGTCATTAATCGCATTCAACACTGCCGCCAAGTCAACAAGACTCGCAACGCATCACACTTCCATGATCTCTTTCTGCTTGAGATCAAACAAGTGATCCATATCCTTGACATGCTTGTCGGTGAGTTCCTGAGTTTTGTCCTGCGCTTTGTGAGATTCATCTTCAGAAATCTCGTGGCTCTTTTCCAACTTCTTCAGATGCTCATTCGCATCACGGCGGATATTGCGAAGCGCCACCTTCGCCTCTTCAACCAGCTTATGCACAAGTTTGACCAACTCTTTGCGCCGTTCTTCGGTTAGCGGAGGAACCGCAAGGCGGATCATCGTTCCATCACTCATCGGATGCAGACCCAAATCAGACTTCTGAATTGCCTTGTCAATCGCACCCAGCATCGCCTTATCCCACGGCTGAATCGTGATGGTCTTCGCATCCGGCGTGGCTACTGTTGCGAGTTGTGAGACCGGCATTTCACTACCATAAGCCTCCACTCGAATCGGCTCAATCAAGCCGATAGAAGCCTTGCCCGTGCGAATATGGAGCAGTTCATGCCGCAACGTTTCGACCGATTTGTTCATCCGCAAATCACAATCGGCCAGTATTTCCTTGATCATGTCTGTGTCCTCTGTCCAATCATTGTGCCGATCTGCTCACCTCCGAGAATCCGGCGAAGATTCCCGCGCACTTTGAAATTGAAAACGCAGATTGGGATATTTTGCTCCATGCAGAACGTCACGGCAGTGGAGTCAATGACCTTCAACCGACGCTCCACCACGTTCATATAGGAGAGTTCTTCGTACATCGTCGCGTGCGGGTGAGTGACCGGATCATCCGAGTAGATGCCGTCCACTTTTGTCCCTTTCATCAGAACGTCTGCTTTGATTTCCTTCGCTCGCAATGCTGCCGCAGTATCCGTCGTAAAAAACGGACTGCCAGTTCCAGCCGCGAAAATAACAATGCGACCCTTCTCGAGATGACGAATCGCTCTACGCCGGATGAAGCTCTCAGCTACGGTCTGCATCGGAATTGCCGTTAAAACCCTCGTATATACGCCAAGGTTTTCCAGACAGTCCTGAAGCGCCAACGAATTGATGACGGTCGCCAACATTCCCATTTGGTCCGCGCTTACCCGATCCATCCCCTGTGCTGCGCCCTTCAGACCACGAAAGATATTGCCGCCGCCGATGACAATGGCCACTTGCACACCGCACGACTGAACCTCGACAACTTCTTCTGCCATTGCCTTCAGCGTGGCCGGATCAATGCCGTACTCGCCTTCACCGACCAGAGCCTCGCCCGAGAGCTTCAGTAATATGCGACTGTACTTCAGAGCAGTCTCGCTATATTGCTACGCGCCAATCCGGAATCGTACGAATTCTCGCACCGTGATCTTCTTTCCGGTGCTTTTCGATACATCGTCAATCACGGACTTGATCGTGACCTTGGGATCCTTCACAAACGCCTGTTCCATCAAAGCGATTTCGGAGAACCACTTGTCGAGCTTTCCTTGCACGATTTTCTCGACCACAGCTTCCGGCTTACCGCCTGCGCGAGTCTGCTCGGCATGGAAGTTCCGCTCGTACTCGAGTTTCTCTGCTGTTATCTGATCTCGCGTGACAATGGACGGCGCGGAAGCAGCAATCTGCATTGCTAAATCACGCCCCAATGTGCGTACTCCGTCATCCGCTGAGTTCACGCCATCGAGCACAATCAGCACTCCTAATTTGTTGTCGGAGTGAATGTAGTGACCCACATAGCCTTGATCACTGTGCAAACGGGCGAATCGTCTGATGTCCAGCTTCTCGCCGATCTTGCCGACCATGTCTGAGAGCACGTCGCCGATCTTCGCGCCCGAGGGGAACGAGAGTTCTTTGAGATCCGCGACGGTCTTGCCTTCAACGATTCCCCAGTTGATCACGGCTTCGGCGACGTCATACGCAAACTTCTGAAAAGCTTCATTCTTGGCGACGAAATCCGTCTCGCTGTTCACTTCAACCAGTGATGCAGTGCGCCCATCGTTGCTCAGGCGATAGGAGACAACTCCCTCATTTGCCGTCCGATCCGCTCGCTTCTCCGCCGCAGCCTTACCCTTCTTACGGAGATACTCAAGGGCTTTGTCTTTGTCACCCTGAGATTCTTGCAAGGCCTTCTTGCAGTCCATCATGCCCGCGCCGGTTTCGCGCCGCAACTCGGCTACGACTGCGGCATTTACCTCATATTCTGACACAGTTTCCTCTGTTTATCTAATGGAAGTACTAACCAATCCTATTGACACGTATCTGCGTTGTTGCCAATCACATTACTCCGTCACAGCCCCTGTATCCGCCGCAGGCTTGTCTATTGTCGGTTCAATCGGAGCAGGTTTGTCAAGCGACGGCGGCTTCTCTTCACCGGTATGCTGCGGACTGCGTCCACGATCCTCCGGCGGCTTGCGAACTCTGCGCGGACGTGTGTCTTCCTGTTTTCTGCCCCGATCGCGAGCTTCGTGATGCTCCACCTCGCGCGCGGCTGTTTCTGCTGCAGCCTCATGCATCAATGGATTGGCGCGATAGGCGTTCATGCCTTCGATAATCGCGTCCGTTACCGCTCGCGTAATCAAACCGATGGACTTGAAAGCGTCATCGTTTGCCGGAATAGCATAGTTTACCAAGTCGGGATCTACGTTGGTATCTGTTATCGCGACAATGGTGATTCCAAGTCTGCGAGCCTCTGCGACTGCAATTTTCTCCCGCCTGACGTCAACAATGAAAACCGCTCCGGGTGCGCGACGCAATTCACGAATGCCGCCGATGGACTCCAGCAATTTTGCGCGTCTACGGTCGAGGGTTAAGCGCTCCTTCTTTGTGATTTTCTCATAGGTGCCATCGGTCATCTTTTTTTCCAGAGAGGCAAGTGTCTTGATCCCTTGCCTAATCGTCTGAAAATTGGTCAACATCCCACCCAGCCAGCGCTCCGTGACATACGGAATACCGGCGCGGGTGGCTTCTGCGGCCATGATGTCGCGAGCCTGTGACTTGGTGCCCACGAGCAAAATCTGCTCTCCTTTGCTCGCGATCTCCATCAATGCAGCGCAGGCCGTATCCAAACACTCCTGAGTCTTTCGCAGATCTATCAGGTGGATGCCGTTCTTCTTCATCAGAATATACGGCTTCATCTTCGGATGCCAACGCCGCGTCAGGTGACCGAAGTGCGCACCGGAAAGCAGCAACTGTTGCAAACTAACACGAGACATGTTTTCTCCTTGGGTTATTACGACCCTGCTCTTCATCCCGGAAAGCAATCTGAAAAACATCCGCTCTCAGACACCCGCTTCCAATCCGCGCAGGTGGTTACTTGATTCACTCTCCCCCTACTTTAGTAGGGGGACAAAAGGGGGTTATCTCTTCGAGTACTGGAATCGCTTGCGAGCGCCCGGCTGACCGTATTTCTTCCGCTCTTTTTCTCGCGGATCACGAGTCATCAGGTCATGCTGACGCAAGGTTGCACGCAGGGTTTCATCCATCACAGTGAGGGCACGTGCGATACCGAGCCGTACAGCGCCCGCCTGACCGCTCAATCCGCCGCCTTTCACAGTAGCCTTGATATCCACCTTATCCATCGAGTCGGTGACCTTCAACGGCTGCTCGATATTCATCTGCAAAACTGCGCGTCTAAAATAGCCGAGCAGGTCTCGTCCGTTCACATCAACTTTGCCGGTGCCCGGAACAAGCCACACTCTGGCAATGGAGGTCTTGCGCCGTCCGGTCGCATAAAATCTTGTCTGCTTCATGATGGTGGAGAATAATTAAAGGCTAATGGTAGTCGGCTGCTGCGCAACATGCGGATGCTC
>JAGVEU010000441.1 GCA_020057985.1 Calditrichota bacterium
ATCAGTTTCTGCTCGGTAATGTCTTTGGCCATGAGCATGGCCGTCGCACGTCGTCCGCGCTCAAAGAGAAAACTGCGCGTCACCAGAAAGATTCGGCCATCACCGCTGTCCAGTTCGAGCGTCTGTCCTTCATACGCGGAGGTCAATCCCTGCAAGTCCGCTTTATCCTGTTTGCCAAATTCTCCGAGCCAGCGGTGACAGATCACGGGCAATTCATGGGGTTCAAACATGAGATCGCAAGCCGGATTCGAGTACAGAATATCACCATTCGGAGACAGCAGAATCAGACTATCCCGCATCGAGCGAATGAACGTATTGAGCCGGTCGCGCTCGGAACGCAAATAGCGCTCAGTCGCAGCACGCTCACCCACGTCACGGCCGGTCACAATCGCAACTTCGCCGAGTCTCGAACGGGCCGAAGTGAACTCCACCAGCCTTGAGCGCTCCCCTTCCTTTGCACACGGTAGTTCAAGAACATGCACTCCGCCGGCGCCGGCATCCTCGTACAGCGTGCGAGCGGCCTTTCGCTCAGGTTCAGGAAACACGTCGAGGAAGGCGCGTGAAATCAGGGACTCACGGGGAATTCCCGACCATTCACAGAATTTGTGGCTGACCTCCAGAATGCATCCTGTGATTTGATTGATAACCAGCACAGCATCAGGAGCATCAAGGATCAAGTCAATAATCTGGGGCTGACGGGTCGGATGTTCAGTGGCGGATTTCTTGGACTGAGGAGAGGAGCTGCGGACATGGGAGCCATCGAACAGCGATTCCATGAAACTGCTCAGACCGCGCGTCTTTGAGTTTGAGAGAGAGAGCTGACCTTCGGGTTCTTTGCCGGTCTGATTCGGCGGAGTCCCGGTGAGGTATTTGTCCATCTCGTTTCGTTGCGCGCCGGTGGTCATTTACATTCTGTATTTCAATGGGGCAAGAATTGCCTGCACAATCAGCCATGAGCACTCAAATTGCACTCTGGTGGCTCCTGAGCAATTGCATAATTGATAATAATATAGTAATTATGCGGAGCGGATTTTGAGTACACCGCTTAACTCCAAGCAATCCTAATGCCATTTAGCCTCTACCTACATCTGCCTTTCTGCCGCAGAAAATGCCCGTATTGTGACTTCTATAAGAAGGTTCCCAAGAGTGGCGAACGCGAGCTTTTTTTGAAGGCTCTCCTCTCAGAAATGGACCTTGCTGCAACCAAAATTCAGTGGCTGAATGGGGGGGCGCAGACTATCTACTTCGGAGGAGGAACACCTTCACTGCATCCGTCGGAGGAGATTGCGCAAGTGCTCACCCGTGCATCTGAGCTGTGGGGCATTGCCAACACTGCTGAAATCACCCTTGAAGTGAATCCCGGCACCGTGACCCTTGACTGTCTCCGGAAGTTCAAGTCCTTTGGAATCAACCGTCTATCTATCGGAGTCCAGTCGTTTTCTCAGCGTAAACTTGGGCTGCTCTATCGGGATCACACAGTATCAGACTCACTCCAATGCGAGAATGATGCAAGATCAGCAGGGTTTGAGAATCTCTCGCTCGATCTGATATTCGGGATTCCCGGAGAGTCAATCGCGGAATGGAGAAATGATCTTGACAGTGCCCTGAAACTCGATCCCGAGCATATCTCCCTGTATAATCTCGAGTTCCATGATGGAACACCATATGAGAACTGGCGCAAGTCGGGGAGACTCAAACCTCTCGAAGAGGACTCGGAAGCCGACATGTATCTTCTTGCCCACGACGTGCTTACCGCAAAGGGCTTCGAGCATTACGAGGTTTCGAACTATTCGCGCCCCGGCTTTCGAGCCGTTCACAATTCCGCCTACTGGCAGCAGAAAGCCTATCTCGGACTCGGCCCGTCAGCGCACTCCTTCGACGGGGTAAACTTGCGTACCGAGAATGTCGCGGACCTTACCGCCTACCTCTCGGCGGTGTGGGTCAGTAATCTACCGATTTCTACTCAAACGCGCAACTCCGAAATCGAGCAACAGGAGGAGTGGGTCTCGCTCTCACTTCGTCTCCGTGATGGAATAGCGTATAACAATGCAATCCTGAATATTGGAGCACAAAAAGCACAAGACCTATGGAGGCGGGCTGCAGCCCTTCCGGAACATTTGCGCACATTGACGGACTCCAATTTCGGCTTGACGCCACAGGGTTGGTTTAAGGAAAATAGTGTGATGTTGCATCTGCTTGAATTTGTGAATTGATTCGCGTATCTTGGAACCTTCGGAGGGAATTGGCGGTATCAGACGGATTAGGCCGATTCTTACATCTACAAACTTCACAAGGAGATATCCTATGCTTAGCTCTAAAATGGTGGCTGCGCTGAACAGTCAGGTCAAACATGAACTTTATTCCGCTTATCTTTATCTGGCCATGTCCGCGTGGTCCGACAGTCAAAATCTGAAGGGATTCGCGCACTGGCTGCGAATTCAATATATAGAAGAGCAGGACCACGCGATGAAAATCTTCGATTTCCTGCTCGACAATGGCGCGGCTGCTGCATTGCAAGCCATTGATCAGCCGCCCGCGGACTTCAAGTCCGCGACTCAGCTTTTCGAGGACGTCCTTGCTCACGAAAAGAAAGTCACCGCTCTTATTCATCAACTGTATGCTCAGGCGATAGATGAAAAAGACTATCGTACCCAGATATTCCTGCAGTGGTACGTGACTGAGCAGATTGAAGAGGAGGCCGATGCCCAGTCCATCCGCGACAAACTCGTTGCTATCGGCGACAAGAGCACCGCACTTTTCTGGATTGACAAGGAACTCAAGAAGCGGGAAGGCTGATCGGAAAGGATGAAGGATGAAGGATGAAAACGGAGTCATGGTCACTCATTTCTAACTTCCATTGCGTCGTATTGTCCCCTACCCCCAGCTATAAAGCTGGGGGTTTTGCTTGTGCCGCTGAGCCTGTAGTAGTACCCGAAAGCAAATTGGCATCAAGAACCCCCCTCTGTCCCCCCGTCAACGGAGGGAGATGAGATCGGCATCGCAGCTTACTTTCGAGAATGGCTGTATGTCCGTGCCTCTGCTGGCCAAAAAAGTGAATAAGTTCATCCAATATGCCCGTCAGCTTTATCTTCAAGATCATCAACAACATAAAGCCGCGTCAATTCGCGAACCTTCGCCAAGGCTTACTATAGTGATTATGGGTAACCGCACAAATACCCACGGAGCGACTCGACTATGAAGAAAATTTCTCAATGTCGAATCCGGTTTCTCTTGCTGTTGCGGAGCGAAGGCTATATATTCCCCTTAGCTAAATGGCGAACTCATCCCAACGGAGTCCGTTGTGTAGCCAGTTGGAAATGATTCTGTGTTTATCGTTGTTCTATGACTATGAATTGATGGTTTTTGCAATAAACCTTTGGAGGATTTGTCTGTGAAGAAGTTTTTATTGAGTTTTGTGATTCTCGCTCTGGCCTTTGCTATTCCCGGTGTAGTGAATGCTGTGTGTTCCTACCCATCGCTGATCACTTTTGGCAACAGCTATTGTATTCAGGTTTGCACTGATAGCTTGGTTACCATTCAGATCGGGGGAATCTACGATGGACCAGATGCATTTCCGCAGTTTATCCTTGAGAGTGGGTGTTCTGGTGGTAGTGTTACCCACTGCAACCAGACCTGTGCTCCAATTGATGTCCCCACTGGCTTCAGCTATGTGTTTAATCCCATTCCATCACCGGGACATTGGGAGTTTCAAGGCTCCAACAATTGCCTCGTCATCGTGTATTACTGGGTTCACGACAATATCTGGGCAATTGAGATCTATGCAATGTGCAATGGATGCTTTTGCCTCACCTTTGACCGGCAGTTGAGCGCGGAGCTGACGTCCCTTACGGCCGTTGCAAGCACAGAAGCAATCACCTTGCGGTGGAACACAGCAAGCGAAACCGAATCCCAACTGTGGCTTATCAATCGTGCAACTTCGGAATCCGGTCCGTTCGACCAGATCGGATCAATCAATGCCGCAGGAACTACTGCCATCGGCGCAACTTACACATGGACAGACAATGGCGTCATAGCCGGACAAATGTACTTCTATCGGCTATCACTTCAGGATGTGAACTCCAATATCACGGTGTTCGACCGTATCGCTCGTGCGGAACTGTTAAGCAACGATGGTTCCGTGCCGAGCAACTACGCTCTCTATCAGAATCATCCCAATCCGTTCAACCCATCTACACAAATCGAATTCGATATGAAAGAGGCCGGTCCGGTCACTCTGAAAGTGTATAACATGATCGGACAGGAAGTGGCCACACTGGTCGAAGGTAACACCAGCCAAGGACACCACGTGGTTACTTTTGATGCTTCGCATTTACCCTCCGCGCTCTATGTTTATAAGATGGAAGCAAACGGATTCAGCGCTCAGAGCAAGATGCTGCTGATGCGTTAAGAAAAAACCGACAGTTGAATTCTTTGACAGGGTAGCCACTTTGGCTGCCCTGTTCTGTTTATAGCGCGCAATGCAGCGTCATGGGATTCCGCGACTTCAGCCTTTTCCTAACTGAGATTCTGACGCGATCGCAGAAGATAATGCCTCTACAGATTGAATCTCAATTTAGTTAACCCTGTATTCTTCTATTCTTAGCAGGAGTCTTCCGGCAAACCCTGTTGTTTCGTCGCTTGCAAATGCCCACGAGCTGATGTATCTTAAAGGTTGCCTGTTTTCGCAATCCGCCATGCTCACGGCAGAATTATACTCTTTCTCAAAAGTAAGCCGCCATTGAGCAGGTCTGCTTGATTCATTGTGGGTTCTCTTGACCGCCGAGCAGGGTTAAGGTCCTCCGCAAC
>JAGVEU010000431.1 GCA_020057985.1 Calditrichota bacterium
ACATAGGCAACCGTCGCCCTCAGTTTGATACTCGGCACAGGTTCTGTGGTTGTACTGTATCTACTCGCGAATGTTGCCTATGTCCTCATGTTGCCGGTGGCCGGTGATCCCAATGCAACGGACGTTATAGGTCGCGGGATTCAATTCGCAACGGACGATCGAGTCGGTACGGCTGCTGCTTCCCTCATCTTCGGCGCTCCCGCGGTTA
Organism: Calditrichota bacterium; assembly: GCA_020057985.1. Taxonomy (GTDB): domain Bacteria; phylum Electryoneota; class RPQS01; order RPQS01; family RPQS01; genus JAGVEU01. The sequence continues at coordinate 209 of JAGVEU010000431.1, forward strand.
TCATCATGGCGTTGTTGATCATGATCTCAACTTTTGGCTGCAACAACGGAATGATCTTCACAGCCGCTCGTGTCTATTATGCGATGGCCAAGGACGGACTGTTCTTCAAGGCAACCGGCAAACTGAACACGAAAGCCGTTCCCGGTGTGGCGCTTGTTTTTCAAGGAGTCTGGGCTTGTGTGCTCTGTCTGACCGGCAAATACGGTGATCTGCTTGACTATGTGATCTTTGCCGTTCTGATTTTCTACAGCCTCACGATTGTCGGGATCTTCATTTTGCGGAGGAAATGGCCCAATGTGGAGCGTCCCTACCGTGCCTTTGGCTACCCTATCGTGCCCGCAATCTATGTTCTAATAGCGGCAGCCATCTGTATTGACCTGCTCATCTTCAAGCCCACCTATACCTGGCCCGGCATGGTTATTGTCCTCCTCGGAATCCCCGTTTATTTCATTTGGAAGAGGCAATCCCTCCCGAAAGCGGAATAGCAGCTTGATAATGTCTTCACATCCGAGCCTGATCAGAAATTTCTATCCTTCTGATTTCAAAACGGTTGTTGCGGTCAGAAGCCACATGCGAGTTCTTTTGTGTTGATTTGTTCTCCTTAAAATTTCTTTCTTTTCGGTTGAACTTTTTCGCCCTTCTTGCGTTATTGCGATAGGGCGTTTCTTTTTGTCCGAATAAGCCCCCTCCGCCGAGCAGGGTCATCGGTGCGGAGACGCATTGCATTTTGAGACTCAGACCCTGCCGAAAGAACTCCGCCGAGCAGGGTCATCGGTACAGAGATACACTGCATTTTGATACTCAGACCCTGCCGGAATCCGCAAACTGGAGATTTCATGTTTCGTGGTTCGATTGCGCCAATAGTTACTCCCTTTCGCGAAGGCAAGCTTGATGAGCGTGCCCTCGCAGATCTCATTGATTGGCAGATCAAGAGTGGCTCCCATGGCATTTCAGTAACCGGAACCACCGGCGAGCCAAGCTCTTTGTCTTTTGAAGAACGCAAGCGGGTAATTGAAGTCGCAAAGCAGGCGATCGCCGGGCGTGTACCCTTCATCCCCGGCACTGGTTCGAGCAATTACAATGAGACTGTCCAGTTGTCCAAATTCGCTCAGTCTTCTGGCGCAGATGCACTTCTGATTATCACTCCGTATTATTGCCGTCCCTCCCAAGAAGGGCTGTTTCAGCATTTCAAGAGTGTGGCTTCGCAAGTGGACATCCCGGTGATCCTCTACAACATTCCGGGTCGCACCGCGGTCAATCTTGAAGTGGATACGGTATCTCGATTGCGCGAAGCCTGTCCTAACATCATCGGCGTCAAGGAATCCAACAAGGATTTTGAGCACATCAACCGTCTGTTGCATCGCATGGGCCGCGACTTTCTTGTCTACTCCGGCATCGAGTTGCTCTGTTTTCCTGTTCTTGCTATCGGTAGAGCGGGTTACATCAGCGCCACGGGAAATCTCATGCCCGCTAAAGTTGCAGAGCTATATAATCTCACGACAGCAGGTAAGTGGAATGAAGCTCGCGAACTTCACTATGAACTCCTGCCGCTGAACGATGCCATCTTCCTTGAGATCAATCCCGTTCCCGTCAAGACCGCTCTGGGCTGGATGGGAAAAATCTCCCCCGAAGTGAGATTACCGCTTGTGGCATTGAGTGAGCCGAATCAGGAGCGGCTGCGCAAAATCCTTCAGCAATATGATCTTGTTCACACGGCATAAGCCTTTAGTCTGTCATCCTGAACCCCTGTCTTTGGCTATCTCAGGGGTGAAGGATCACTAAAAGTTGGCTCAAATGAATTTGCAGACTCATGCTATCGCACTCCCAGTGATCCTTCACTTCGGAAGACCTACGTTCAGGATGACAGTGCATGGGCAAGAATCCAGTATGAAATGACTGAACTAATATGACTTTTTTCAAGTTTCAAGTTTCAGGTTTCAGGGTTTCTTCATGAAGCTTGCTCGCTGGGCGGCAGATGGACGTATCCTCCAAGGTTGCTACCTTGACAACAAACTGATCGCGACGGACGGAAAAGAATATGATGTGGAAAACATCATCATGCTGCCCCCCGTCACGTCATCTAAGATTATCGGCATCGCACTCAATTTCGCCGATCATGCGGCAGAACTAAGTCTCGCAAAACCCGAGCTTCCCGCGATCTTTCTTAAACCGACCACGTCACTGATTGGCCATCGCGGCACCGTGCTCATGCCGCCGGGAAGTCAGTATATGCATTATGAGGTGGAACTGGTCGCGATCATCGGCCAGAAGTGCCGCAATGTGAAGGCGGAGCACGCGCTCGATTTCGTTGCTGGATACACCATTGGCAATGACGTTACCGTGCGAGATCATATCGGCAACTACTTCCGTCCGCCGCTCATCGGCAAAGGCTGGGATACTTTCGGCCCCTGCGGGCCGTGGATGGTTACTCCCGATGAGTTCGGCGATCCATCGAATGTCGAGATCCGTGCTTATGTCAACAATGAACTCCGTCAGCAGGGAAACACGCGCGACTTGATCTACTCACTGCCTGAGATGATCGAATACTGTTCCATGATAATGACTCTCGAACCGGGTGATCAAATCTGGACCGGGACACCAAAGGGCTTGTCGCATGTTTACCCCGGCGACGTTATGCGCATGGAAATTGATGGCATCGGAGCGCTGGAGAATCCCGTTGCTCTCGGGCCGAATTTGGTTTGCAACATGCACAGGAACAAATGAACCACAACCTCAACCACTTCATCAACGGTAAGTTTGTCTCGTCGGTCGGCGGTGAAACCTTTGAGATTCTCACTCCGCTTACGAATGAGGTTATCGGGAACTGCGCCAGCGACCAACCTGCGGACGTGGATCGAGCGGTCAAGGCTGCACGTGCCGCCTTCGATAGTGGTATTTGGTCACGAATGCCTGTGGCTGACCGCGCGAAGAAAATCCGGCTGATTGGGGATCTGATTCTCGGCCACGCGAACGAAATTGCGAAACTGGAAATTGAAGACACTGGCATTCCGCGTCGTCAGATCATGAAGGGAGCCATTCCCCGCGCCGCTGACAATTTCTATTTCTTCGCGGACCAACTGCTGCATCTGCACGGCAAGGCTTATGCGGTGGACAACGAGTGGATCAACTATACCGTCTATCGTCCGATTGGAGTTGCGGGGCTGATTACTCCGTGGAATACGCCGTTCATGCTCGAAACATGGAAGGTTGCTCCCGCGCTGGCATCGGGAAACACCGTTGTCCTAAAGCCTGCCGAGTGGTCGCCGCTTTCAGCCAACAAACTCGCTGAGATCATTCAGGAAGCTGATCTTCCGCCCGGTGTTTTCAATATCGTGCACGGCTTTGGCGAGAGTGCCGGTGCCCCGCTGGTGGCTCATCCCGAAGTGAATCTCATTTCCTTCACTGGCGAGACGAGCACCGGTGTTGCCATTATCAAGAACGGCGCGGAGACCCTCAAGCGCTACAGCATGGAACTCGGTGGCAAGTCTCCAAATATCATCTTTGCCGATGCCGATCTTGACCGCGCCCTCGATGGAGCGCTCTGGCAAGTATACAGCCTTAATGGTGAGCGTTGCACAGCAGCATCCCGCCTACTCGTTGAAGAGACGATTCACGATAAGTTCGTTGAGCGATTGGCCGAGCGGGTGCGCAAGATCAGAGTGGGCGATCCCAACGATATGAACACAGAGGTCGGCCCGCTCATTCATCCCGAGCATTGGCAGAGAGTAAGAAGTTACATGGATATTGCCCGCGACGAAGGCGCAACCATTCTTGTCGGTGGCGACAAACCAGCGTTCGATTCATCGTTCATCGTTCATCGTTCATCGTTGGAAAAGGGCAACTACTTCTCCCCAACGCTTATCACTAACGTCCGCAACTCCATGCGCATTGCCCAAGAAGAAATCTTTGGCCCCGTGCTCGTGGTTATTCCCTTTAAGGACGAAGCCGAAGCCATTCACCTTGCCAACGACATCAAATACGGCCTCGCAGGGTACGTGTGGACCAGCAAGACCGCACGTGCTCATCGTGTGGCGGCCAATCTCGAATGCGGCATGGTCTGGATTAATTCCCATAATGTCCGCGATCTGCGCACTCCGTTCGGCGGCAGCAAATGGAGCGGCATCGGCAGAGAAGGCGGCGAGCTTAGCTTCACCGAGTTCTACATGGACACAAAAATTATTCATGTGCCACTCGGCGAACATCATATTCCGAGAATCGGATAATGAAGAGCATATTTGAATTTTGGATTTTGGATTTTTCTAAGGAGCCCATATGCCCGCCCGTAAAGGCAAAGATGTTATTACACGACTGAAACAGCAACCGCCCACGATCTATCATCGCGGTGAGCAAGTCAAGGATGTGACGACCCACCCCGCTTTCGCCGGTGGCGTGAGCAGTTTGTCCGGACTCTACGACCTGCAATGGCAGCACGAGAATGAAATGCTGTTCACTAATGAGCGCGGAGTCAAAGTCGGTCGCTCATTCATGATTCCGAAAACGAAAGAGGAACTGAAGAGCATCTCGCGGATGATGAAGCGGTGGTCGGATTCCACCTGTGGCATGATGGGGCGCTCCCCGGATTATCTGAATCGTTCGATCAGCGGTTACGCAGGCGGCGCGGCGTTTCTGGCAGAAGCTCGTGAGCTATTCGGTGAGAACGCAAGAAATCTGCACAAGTATCTGAGTGAGAATGATCTGTGCATGACTCATACGCTGATCAATCCGCAAGCCAATCGCGCCGTCGGGCCATCACAGCAGGTTGATCCCTATTTAGCGGCTCGTGTCAAGGAAGAGACAGATGCCGGAATCGTGATTCGTGGTTGTCGAATGCTGGCCACTCTGCCCATCTCAGATGAGATCATGGTATTGCCGTCAACGCTTCTTTCCTCCAAACCGGAAGATGCACCCTATGCTTTCGGGTTTGTAATTCCCAATAATACTCCGGGCTTGAAGTTTCAGTGCCGCGAGACTGTGGATTATGACCGCTCGCACTATGATCATCCGCTCGGTTCGCGCTTTGAGGAACAGGATGCCGTCGTAATTTTCGACGATGTCTTTGTGCCGTGGGAGCGAGTGCTGCTCTATCGCGATGTGGAACGCTGCAACAAGGCCTATGCGGCAACCGGAGCAGTTGTTCACATGTCGCATCAGGTGTTGTGCAAGAATATCGCCAAGAGTGAGTTCATGCTCGGCCTTGCGTCGCTCATGGTGCATACCATCGGCGTCGAACAGTTCCAGCACATTCACGAAAAGATTGCTGAGATCTGGTGCATCACCGAGTCTATGAAAGCTTTCCTGCGCGCTGCTGAGGAAGATGCAGCCCTCGATCAATACGGAGTCATGCGACCGGCGTGGGATCCCTTGGATGCCGCCCGCAACATGTATCCGAAAGCATATCCGCGTCTGGTGCAGATCATTCAGCAGATTGGCGCGTCCGGTCTCGTTGCAATGCCCACCGAAGCCGACATCAACGGGCCGCTCAAGGAAGACATTAAGAAGTTTTATCAAGCCGCGCGTGCCGATGCCTATGAGCGCATTCCGATTTTCCGGCTTGCCTGGGATGCCAGCATGTCCGCATTCGCTACTCGTCAAGCGCTGTATGAGAATTTCTTTTTCGGTGATCCAGTGCGCATGGCGGGGGCGCTTTTCATGAGCCACGATCGCACGGAGGTGATGGATCGAGTGCGGGAGTTTCTGAAGAAAGCGGTAGAAGAGTGAGCGGAACCCCCCCTAACCCCCCCGCTAAAGCAGGGGGGGACTGGAAGCGTTCTTTCTTTGACACCATCTCTCTGTTTGCCACCGGTGTAACGGTTATCACGGCGAAAGGCGAGGGCAGGCCGCATGGCATGACGGCGAATGCGTTTACGTCGCTTTCGGCCTCACCGATGCAAATTATTTTCTGCTTGGCGAAGAATGCGCGAATGGCCGGATTTCTGAAAGTGGACTCACCGTTTACTATCAATGTTCTGCGCGATGAGCAGGAAGCGATTTCCAACCATTTTGCCGGAGCCACGCGGGATTCAATCCGTCCGGATTTCCGGTTTGTGGAGTGGGAAGGTGGGCCGCGCATTGAAGGTTGTCTTGCGGCGATAGGTTGCGAAGTCTCTGCGATGCACGACGGCGGAGATCACTGGATTGTTGTCGGCAAAGTGGTAAATCTGCATCGCGGCATCGAACCACTCAAGCCACTACTCTATTTCAATCGCCGCTATTACCGCCTCGAACCCGAAAGCACTGCCGCCCCAGATCGTCTTGACTTCGAGCAATCCGGCGAGCAAATGTTTTATGATCCGTGGTAAGAGAAAATCC
>JAGVEU010000328.1 GCA_020057985.1 Calditrichota bacterium
CTCAGGGTGAAACTGCACTCCGTAGATTCGACGCAAGCGGTGCGCAATGGCAGACACAATCCCCACATCGCTGCCGGCGATCTGAACGAGGGGATCCTTCACTTCTTCGACGTGATCGCCGTGACTCATCCAGACGTCAAGTCGCTCTCCAAGTCCTTTCCAGAACTCTCCATTCGCTCCAAGCGAAATCGTTGCGCGTCCGAATTCACGTTGATTCCCTGGTACAACCGGGGACCCGAAATACTGGCTGATTAGTTGCAGTCCGTAGCAGATGCCCAGCACCGGAAGATCCGTTGCGAACAATTTTGGATCAGGGTGCGGCGAATTCTCAGCTACGACGCTTGCCGGACCGCCCGAGAAGATCACTCCTCTTGTCTCGGGAGTTAAGACTCGTTCCGCAGGAGTGTTATAGGGAAGGATTTCGCAGTAGACTTTGGCTTCGCGAAGGCGACGAGCAATGAGCTGCGTAGTCTGCGAGCCAAAGTCAAGAATCGCGATTCTCTCGGAGTGCGTCACAGTGCTAACTGCTTATCGTGCCAAAGTTCCCAGCGATCCAGCTCCTCGATGAAGGCATGGTGGGTAAGATCAAGGTGAATGGGAGTGATTGCAATGTATCCTTGATGAAGGGCGTCACCGTCGGTGTCGGTTTCGAGGAGTTCCACTTTTGCGCCATCCATCCAATAATACGTCTTGCCCCGTGGATCGCTACGCTGAAGAAAGGTCTCCTGAAATCGTGCTCTTCCCTGACGTGCAATCCGAATGCCTTTGATTTTTTTCCTTGGGCAGGTTTGGCACATTGATGTTGAGCAAGGTCCCGTCGGGCAATCCATTGTCCAATACTTTGCGTGAGATAAGTCGTGCAACCGATGCAGCAAACTCAAAGTCAGTTGCATTAAATGAGTCCAGGGATACCGCAATCGAGGGAACGCCATTGATTGTACCCTCTGTAGCGGCGGAGACCGTGCCGGAATAAATTACGGAGATTCCCGTGTTCTCGCCACGGTTAATGCCCGACACGACAAGATCCGGTCGTTCGGGCATCAGGGCGGTGAAAGCCAGTTTCACGCAGTCGGCGGGAGTGCCGTCAATCGCAAAGGCATGCTCCACACCCGGAACCGTCCACGGAAACAGTCGAATGGGACTGGACAGGGTTATTGCGTGGCCGACGGCGGACTGTTCGCGGTCGGGAGCAACAACCCAAAGTTCACCGAGTCCGCTCAATGCGCCGATCAGAGCATGAATTCCCGGAGACTGAATTCCATCATCATTGGAAATCAGAATTCTCACTTTTCGGATTCCAAATCAGACATCAGGAATCTCAGAAGCGTGACTATCGTGGGCTTAATATCCTTGCGCGAAACGATACGATCGAGGAATCCCTTTTCGAGCAGAAACTCGCTGCGTTGAAATCCCTGCGGCAAGTCCTGACCGATCGTCTGCTTGATGACTCGCGGTCCGGCGAAACCGATCAACGCTCCCGGCTCCGCGATAATGACGTCACCGAGCATGGAATAGCTCGCCGTCGTTCCTCCTGTGGTAGGATTGGTCAGCAACGAGATATACGGCAGTCTGGCTTCGCCGAGTTGCGTGAGTTTAACGCTGGTCTTTGCCATCTGCATCAAGGAAACCATGCCTTCTTGCATTCGCATTCCACCAGAACGCGAAATCAGAATCAGCCCTCTCCGATCCTTGCGCGCGCGATCCACCGCCCGAGCGATCTTCTCTCCTACCACACTTCCCACGCTTCCTCCCATGAACGAAAACTCCATGATGCCCAGCACGATGGGATACCCTTCGACGGCGCAAACTCCGGTGGTAATCGCTTCGTTCTTTCCGGTTTTTTTCATGGAAGACACGATGCGGTCGCTGTATTTTTGTTGATCCCGAAAACCGAGTGGATCCGTGGACTTCAGTTCAGCGCTGAACTCCTTCCACGTTCCCACGTCAGTGATAATCTCGATGTATTTTTCTGCCGGAATCGCAAAATGGTATTCACACTTGGGGCAGACCATCAGACGCTTTTCGAGTTCTCGCTTGAAAACGATTTCGCCGCAATTGTCGCATTTTATCCAAAGTGTGTCCGGAGTCGTCTTCTTTTGCTGAAGCACAACTCCTTCGCGATCGCGTTTGAACCATTCTATTGCCATGTTATTCTCCTGCCTGCTTTCAGACGCTGCATGAGGTCTCTCCGTCAGCGTTTTTTCCGGCGCGCTCGGTTAAGTGATTGCACATCACCAGCGCGTTTTCACCGTCCTGATAATATTTTTTACGGGTGGAAAGAACCGAAAAGCCGAATTGTTTGTAGAAGGCAATTGCCGCTTCATTAGACACTCTGACTTCAAGAAAGATTGCTTGCATGTTGCGTTCTCGTCCAGAGTCCTGCAGGAACCTCATCAGTCCGGAGGCTATCCCTCTTCTGTGATAATTGCCTGAAACCGCGATATTCAGGATGTGAATCTCGTCGAGCACCCACTGTGTTATCAAATAGCCCGCCACGCACTCATCCGCAAAAGCCGTCCAGTTGGTCCGCATCTGAATCATCAAGTCGCGAAAACTGGTCATGGTCCAGGGATCGCGGAAAGATGCTCTCTCGATCGCCATCACTGCCGGCAAATGATCCGCCGTCAGGATTTCGATCCGAATATCAGCAGGACTCTTCGCGCTGCAATTCTCGGAAGCGATCAAGAATGTCTGTGACCTGTTTCATCTCTTTGACATCATGGACGCGGAGCACGTCCGCACCATGCAAAACTGCAATGGCGACCGCTGCAGCCGTGGAAAACTGCCGTTGCGATGCGGGCAACTTATTGAACTCACCAGTAAATGCTTTGCGGGACGGGCCAACAACAATACCGGCGGCAAGCTCAGCGAAGCGACTCAGATTCTCCAAAAGCCGATAGTTTTCCTCGAACGTCTTTCCAAATCCGATGCCCGGATCTACCAGAATATGATCCTTGCCAATACCGGAATCATGAGCATGGACCAAACTTTGTTCGAGGTATTTATGGATCTGGCTGATCAAATTCGTGTAGTGCGCCTCACTCTGCATGGTCTTTGGAGCGCCGAAGCAGTGCATCAACACGACGCCCGCACCGAAATCCGCGCAGGTTTTTGCGAGAGTAGGATCCCTATGGAAGCCACTAATGTCATTCACGATAGACGCTCCGCTTGCCAAGCATTCAGCGGCAACATCACACAAACAGGTATCCACAGAAATCGGAACTTCGAGCTTTCCCTTTAGAAGGTCGAAAATGGGCAGCAACCGACGAAGCTGCTCTCCTACTTGAACAGGATCACTTCCCGGTCGAGTGGATTCAGCGCCGATGTCCACGAGATCCGCGCCTTCATCCTGAAGACACAGAGCATGTTGGGCTGCTCGAACCGGATCAAAGAACTGTCCGCCATCGGAAAAGGAATCCGGCGTGACATTGACAATCCCCATCAACAGCGTTTTGTTGCCGAGCACAAGAGCGCCGGTACGATGTTTCCAGACTCGCTGCTGAACGGGACTATTTTCCATCCATCAAGTGCAACGCCTCGAGCCGCGTTGCCTGACTGGACATCACACCGCGAACCGCTGAGGTCACTGTCCAAGTTCCGTGCACTCTTTCCCCTCGCATCATCAGACACAGATGCTGAGCGCGAATAACCACGAATACGCCCATCGGCTTCAGCTTCTTCATGATCGTATCGGCTATGCCCGTGGCCATTGTTTCCTGCAATTGAGGACGTTGCGCAAAAACACGAACGATGCTCGCCAGTGAAGAAAATCCAGTGACGAGCGAATTCTTCGGAATGTAGGCAATGGAAGCGAATCCCCAGAACGGGAGCAGGTGATGTTCACACGTGGA
>JAGVEU010000533.1 GCA_020057985.1 Calditrichota bacterium
ACTTCTTTACCATAATCTTCTCCGGTTCGTACTGTGAATATCAACCAGAGTAATATGGCTCAAAAAATAACTCGAATCAAGTAGGGCGAGCTACTAGTATACTCCTCATGAAAAAAATATCTGAAGCAAAACCAAGTCCTGCCAAGCAACGGAGTATGCGCGAGGAGTATCGCTTTGATTACGCTGAAGCACGACCTAATCGTTTTGCTGGGCACGGGTCGGAAGAACGACTTGTTGTGGTGCTGGACTCAGACGTGGCCAAGGTATTCACATCGCCTGAATCCGTAAATTCAGCGCTGCGCGCCTTGATCCACATTGTGCCAATAGGTGAAAAGCGGAAGTCGCCAACAAAGCAGACAAAGCGGAAAACTCCAGCACGAACGCAGACGCCACGATAATTACGGTGCTGTGCTTTACAACGTCATCTACTCGAAAGCGGGTATTTTTTTGCCTCTTTATAAGATAAAGTGTATCCAGATATACATATACAAACGCTAAACTGAGAGTGCACATGAGAAAAACACAGCTACTGCTGCTTACCAGTGCAGTCCTGATGCTCGCTGGTGTGGCACTCGCAGATTCTCCCATCACAACATGGTTGCTTGATCCGGCCACTCCGCTTGCAAGAGAAGTGCAGCAGAATTTCTGGCTGACCACGCTGCTTGTGTTGCCGTATCTTGTGCTTCCGCAAGTTCTGCTGGTGTTTGCAATTTGGAAGTTTCGCGAATCTCGCGGTCACAAGCCGGCTGAATTCCATGAGAACATCAAGCTTGAGATTGTGTGGACAGTCATTCCTGCGCTGACGCTCATTCTGATTTCCGTTCCCGCCTATCACACGATGCGCAAAATGGATGTGCCACCCAAAAGCGATCTGGTGGTGGAAGTCATCGGGCATCAGTTTTTCTGGGAGTACCGCTATCCGAAATACAACGTAGGATTTGCTAATGAGCCGTTGGTGGTTCCGGCGGACAAAGTGGTGACTCTCAACTGCACAAGCGTGGATGTGATTCATTCGTTTTGGGTTCCGGCGTTTGGAATCAAGCAGGACGCCAATCCGGGGCGTATCACTCACACATGGTTCAAAGCACGACAGGGAAAATACAAGGGACAGTGTGCGGAATTGTGCGGGCCGTTGCACGGAGAGATGCTCATTGACGTGAGTGTCCTGACGGAAGAGAAATTCGATGAGTGGATTCGCAACAAAATAGCCACTAATTCCGAGCAGGAGAAGCCAAAGGATTCCACGACTGTGGCCGGGGAGAAAGCAGCATGGTTACAAGGACAAGGAGATAAACGCGCCAATGGTTGAAAAAAAGCAATCCGTTCTGCTGCGATACATGTCATCCACCGATCATAAGGAGATCGGGATTGCCTATCTATGGCTTTCGCTCTTTATGGCGGTCTTCGGCGGAGCGTTTGCCGGTCTGATTCGCTTGCAGCTTTCCAGCGCCAGCGCCGGCTATCTGTCCCCCGAATTCTACAATCAAATGCTCTCGATGCATGCCACGCTGATGATCTTCTTCGTCATCATTCCGGCATTCACGGGCTTTGGAAATTATTTCGTGCCGTTACTGATTGGAGCGCGGGATATGGCCTTTCCCAAGCTGAATGCCTTCTCCCTTTGGCTCCTCGTACCCGCGTCAGTGCTGGCATTCTCGAGCTTCTTCGTGCAAGGCGGTGCGATGCAAGCGGGCTGGACTGGATATCAACCTCTGGCATCAAAGCAGTTTTCGGGTACACCGGGTGTGGACATGTGGATTCTCGCCATTCACTTGCTTGGCATTTCTTCGATTCTAGGGGCGATCAACTTCATTGTGACCATCCTGAATATGCGCGCACCGGGAATGAGCCTGATGAAAATGCCGCTCTTCGTGTGGTCATGGTTGACGAATGCTGCAATGATTCTGGTTGCCACTCCGGTACTGGCCGGAGCGGTGACCATGGCGCTGACGGATCGGCATTTTGGAACCGGTTTTTTCCGTCCGTCTGAAGGAGGAGATCCACTACTGTACCAACACCTTTTCTGGTTCTACTCGCACCCGGCGGTCTACATTATGATTGTGCCCGGCTTTGGAGTCATCAGTCACATCATCGCGAGCTTCTCCAAGAAGAAAGTCTTTGGCTATCGCGGAATGGTTTATGCGATTGCCAGCATCGGAATCATCGGCTTCTTAGTTTGGGGACATCATATGTTCGCAGCCGGAATGGCTCCGTGGCTGCGAGCCTACTTCTCATTCATGACCATGCTCATTGCGGTCCCGACGGGAATCAAAGTCTTCTCGTGGATTGCAACCATGTGGGGCGGCTCGCTGCGCTTCACGACGGCGATGATGTTCGCAATGGGTTTCATCTCGCTGTTTGTAATCGGTGGCATTAGCGGAATCTTTCTTGCCAACGTTCCGGTGGACGTTCAAGTGCATGACAGCTACTTTGTCGTTGGTCATATTCACTATGTGTTGTTCGGCGGCTCAATGATGGCGTTGTTTGCCGCTGCATTCTTCTGGATTCCTAAGATGTCGGGGCGCATGTTGTCGGAAAAACTGGGCAAGATCACCTTCTGGCTGGCATTCATCGGCATGAACATAACCTTCCTTCCGATGCATTGGCTTGGGATAGCAGGAATGGCACGCAGAGTATCCACTTATCGCCCTGAATTCGAAGGACTAAACAAACTCGAATCCTATGGCTATCTTCTGTTGCTTGCGGCAGGTCTGCTCTTCATCTACAATGTGTTCAAGTCCATCAGGAGTGGTGAACGTGCAGACGATGATGTCTGGCATGTTAATGAGATTCAGAATACGCTCGATTGGCAGACCAGCAGTCCGCCACCGAAAGAGAATTTCCGCAAGATTCCGGTGGTTGTATGAGCAAAACATTTGTTATGGCCGCATCTAAAATCAAGGATGAAGGCGGAAGGATGAAGGATGAAACGATGAGTACTGCAAGTTCACGACTCATCTCATCGTGGCTGGCCGTCTTGTCACTGCTCGTGGCCGTGCTCATTATTTGGGGTGGAATCGTCCGACTCTCCGGATCAGGTTTATCCATTCCTGAGTGGCCGATCATCAACGGAAGTTTGCTTCCACCGTTGACGGATTCCGATTGGAATGCAGTCTATCATACGTACTATCTTGAGATTCACGGGATCAGTGATCCGGCAGCGACGGGAGGAATGGACCTTGGCACTTTCAAGGTTATGTTCTCCATTGAGTACATTCATCGCTTCCTTGCCGCCGTTGTTGGAATTATCTTTCTTGCGGTTCTCGTTCGAGCTAAGCGACTCAAAGCCGTTTGGCCCGGCGTTAGAAAGCCTCTGCTCTGGTCGGCGGCGCTGCTTGCTTTACAGGCGGTGTTAGGTGGGATTGTGGTCAAAACAGATTTGAAAGCAGAGATGGTGGCGGTTCATCTTGGTACTGCGTTTGTCCTCTTTGCAATTCTATTGTGGACTGCAATGCGGCTGGGCTATGATCCTATTGACGAGCGAACTGCTGTGCGTCCCAGCCAGCAGCCAAAACTGCGGCGGCTCGGTTGGTTGGC
>JAGVEU010000445.1 GCA_020057985.1 Calditrichota bacterium
AGTCGGTGTGGATCCGCAATCACGTGTGAAGATTTTCGCACTGCTAAGAGAATTGCATGATGCCGGCAAGACGATTATCTACACCACGCACTATATGGAAGAGGCGGAGCGACTATGTGACCGCATCGGAATTATAGATCATGGCAAGTTATTAGCTGAAGGTACGCTCTCGGAGTTGCTTGCGCACGTGAATTTGCCACGTTGCGTCCGCGTCTTTGTTTCTGTGGATGCGATCCAACTTCCCGACATCGAGTTTGCCGGCAGGCATACCGAAACCGACCATACGGATTACACTCCCAAACGACCGGAGCAACTCGGTCAGCTTGTGAGCTACATTGAGCAGAGTGGAATGCACTATGATCGAATGGAAATCGTTGGCCCGAATCTCGAAACGCTCTTCCTTCAGTTAACGGGCAAGGAGTTACGGGACGTATGAGAAAGATATTGACACTCGTGCGCAAGGATTTCCGCATTTTCCTTGCTGATCCGGTCGCCATCGGTCTTGGCTTTATTGTTCCGCTGGTAATGATTCTTGTTTTCGGATTAGTTTTCGGCGGAAGCAGTGACGGACTTTCCGAGTTCACAGTATTGGCTGTCAATCAGGATCAAGGTCCAGCCGGAAAGCGGCTGCTTGCCTCGCTTGACGCGCTTGAAGAAATCAAAATCGTTGAGAAACTGAAGAACGACTCGCTGAATCTCGATAGCACTGCGGCTCGCAGACGGGTTGAAACCGGCAAGAGCAGCGTGGCCATAATCGTACCGCGAAATTTCTCTGCCGGCTTGAAGTCGGGTGAAGTGCGACTGACTCTGCTTGAAGATCCGCACGAGCCTATTACCTCCGGAGTCGTCGTCGGCTTGCTGCAACGGCAGGTGTTCACGACTTTCCCCGGTCTGATGCCCATGTCCATGATGAATCAAGGCTTCGGAGTGGATTCGCTGCTGCAGAAGAACTTCAATCAGGACTTGAGGCGCGCGATTGAGAGGAATTTCAATGCGAAGTTTCCTGACACGCTTTCTTTATCCAGTATGTTTCCTGAGAAGATGTTGCTTGGATCTGATCCTGATACAAGCAAGAAGGCGGACTCAAGCGGCTTCAACATGGAGCAAGCCTTCAGCAAACTTTTCAAACTGAAACGCGAGCAGGTAGTCGGGCAGAACATCGTCAATCCGGGCATCGCGCAGAGTGTCGCCGGTCCGGCAGTAATGTTCATGCTGTTTGCCGTGGGCGCCATTGCCGCATCGCTGCTGCGGGAAATGCAATTCGGCACCGCCCAGCGCCTCATGGTCAATCGAGTGACTTCGGGCGAGTTGCTGTTCTCAAAATATCTGTGGTCAATCCTGCTCGGCGGAAGTCAGCTTATCTTCATGATGCTCTATGGCTGGCTGATCTTCAATCTCGATGTGTTTTCCCACGCGTTCAATCTGCTGGTGGTGATAGTCTGCACCGCCGCCGCCATGAGCGCTCTCGGTTTGTTTATCGCCTCTATCAGTCGCACAGAAGAGCAGGCGGCAGGCTTCCAAGTAGTCATCATTCTTGCCATGTCTGCCATCGGCGGAGCCATGATCCCCAGCATGTTCATGCCTGCCAGTATTCGTGCTGTTGCCGTCGTCACTCCGGTTCACTGGGCCATGAAAGGGTTTCTCGACGTCTTCTGGCGACAGTTGACTCTTCAGGAGATCCTTCCCGAATGCGGCATCCTGCTCGGCATGGCTGCACTATTGGTAACCATCTCAGTCGTGCTGTTCAGGAAACGACTGGCGACGGAATTGGGGTGAGAAATGGACGAAAACACTAGGCATAATATACAAACTGAGGTAGAGCAAAATGAAACAGATCCTTGGTAGCATCATATTGACTGCAGTGTGTGTTATGCTTTGCAGCTCTGCCGAGAGCCTCGCTGCGAATGACCATGCGTGGACTCGCAGCGAACTGGCTGTGCTGAAGACATGCGAAGGCGCGGTGCAGCTCTTCAAGCAATTCCCGGATTCGATCTGGCGCGGTTATGATCTCAGCAAGCAGCCTTTCGTAGCTTATGTTCCTGACCAGTGGGCGCTGCTGATGAATGCAACCGGAAATGTGGAACAATTCGCGCCTTATCCAGCGGACTGGCCGAACCTCGGCTCGCAGGTGCGATATCATATAGGGCGGTATGGCGATCTGGGAGGTCAATTGGCCTTTGACCTTCCGGTCGACGGTATCACGACGGTGGCGATTGGCTTTCCCACGAGCTACGATACACTGCCGCATTTCAACGCAGGAGTTTTCGGCACCTTCATTCACGAAGCGTTCCACCAATACCAACACGCCGCTTTCGGCGACATTCCGTGGGAACGAGAAGAACGATATCCGATTCTTGATCGAAATAACACGTCCCTCGTGGTCGTCGAGATGCGACTGTTGGAAGATGCGCTGAAGGCAATGAAAACAAATGATCGAGCGCGATGCGCGGAGGTGACGCGACAGTTCGTAGCTGTGCGCAACTACCGCTGGAGCCATGCCGATCCGATTGTCGCCCGTTATGAGCAAGGTCAGGAAATCAATGAGGGGACGGCACAGTACGTCGGGACGAAGGGCATTGAGCTGGCGAAGCGACTGCGCTACGAGTCTTCCCTCGCCGGGCTCACCACAACGCTGCAAGATGACCTAAGTCATTTGTCTTTTCCAGACGCGATCATGGACAATATGCATGAGCGACTCACCGGCATTTCTTTATCTCCGGACGATGTGCCGCGCAATCGGATTTATCCGGTGGGATGCGCGCAAGGTTATCTGCTCGACTACTTCAAAGTGCCTTGGAAGGAGTCGGCTCAGAAGGCGGGGCCGGAGTTCACATTCATGAATTTGCTGCGTGGCGCGGTGGACGCTGTTCCCGATTCGTCGGCGCGAATTATCGAGGATGTGAAAGACCGTTATAAATACGAAACGATTCTGTCTGCGACCGATTCGCTGATTCACGATTATCAACTTGGTTTCGATAATGCATTGACGGCTTTCGAAGCGCAGCCAGGTCAGCGAGTCACGATGATCTTCACCACCCGACGTCTCAGCCGCTCTCGCTCCAGCATGGGTAAAAAGTGGACCATGGATCGTGGCGCAAGAGCTTTGTGCAACGGTTATCGAATCTATACGCTCAAAGGGGATTCGCTTGCCTTTGAGCTTCGCGATGCAGGAGTCTATGAGCAGACGGATTGGGACGCCCACAGGTATGAAGTGGCATTTGTCTCGCAGGACTCGCTTGCGATCACGTTGGATGGTATGTCAGTCCATTCCATTACACCTGACGAACAGCCATTCGCACGGATTGCAATCTCCAGCCCAAGTTTCTCGCTCACGGCCGCCAGACGAGGCACATTCCAGTGGAACGGGCGCGAAGCAATTGTCAAATTGCTTCAATGAGCCCATCATAGTCCCATAACAGATTTCCAACACAAATCCATCATTTACCGTACCACCTTCTTCCCATGTCCAAACACACTATCGCATGGCTTCCCGGTGACGGCGTCGGCGCCGAAGTATTGGAAGCGGCCCGCATCTGTCTCGACGCGCTTGACTTCAAAGCAGATTACATTCATGGCGATATCGGCTGGGAATTTTGGTGTCGCGAAGGAAATGCACTTCCCGATCGCACACTCAAAATTCTGAAGGAAACCGAGTGCGCGCTCTTTGGCGCGATTACATCCAAGCCACGCGATGAGGCCAACGAAGAACTCGCTCCCGAATTGCGCGGCAAGGGCTATGACTATTTCTCGCCCATTGTTCGTCTGCGTCAGGAACTGAATCTGCATACAAACATCCGCCCGACAAAGGCTTATCCGGGCAATCCGCTCAACTTCAAAGAGGGAATTGACATTGTAGTCTTTCGCGAGAATACCGAAGGCATGTATGGCGGTGTGGAGTTTCATCCCCTGCCGCAGTCGGTGTTTGACGCGCTGAGCGCCGCACACAAGAAAATGAAAAAATTCGGAGCCTTTGGTCTTGACAATCTGGCGATCACGCTGCGCATCATGTCCCGTCAGGGTTGTCGAAGCATTGTGCGCGAGGCTTTCAAATTCGCTAAGCGACACGGGCGACGTTCCGTTACGGTCTGCGACAAACCCAACGTACTGCGCGAAACCGGTGGGCTGATGATTCGCACTGCGCGCGAAGTGGCCAAAGAGTATCCGAGCATTCCGCTCTACGAAACCAACATTGATGCGCAGTGCATGTGGCTGGTCAAGAACCCCTTTGACTATGACCTCATTGTCGCCGAGAACATGTTCGGAGATATTCTCTCCGATCTTTGTGCCCAGCTTGTCGGTGGACTTGGCTTTGCCTCAGCAGGAAATATCGGCGACAACTATGCGGTCTTCGAGCCGACGCACGGCAGCGCACCGAAATACACAGGCATGTACAAAGTCAATCCCATTGCCACTTTACTGGCCGCGAAATTGATGCTTGACTGGCTCGGTGAGAACGATATGGCTGTACGTCTTGAGAGTGCCGTTGCAGCCGTAATCGCGGAAGGCAAAGTTCGCACCTATGACATGGGCGGCAAGGCCAAGACTCTGGAAATGGCCAACGCGGTTGCTGAGAAGATCAAAGGCAAATGAGCGATCATGAGCCGCTAACCCATCGCGTGGCTGCTGCGGCCTACATCTTTCGCGGAGACCGGTTATTGCTGCTCAAACGAAACAAACCGCCGTTTACTTTTGCTCCGCCCGGTGGGCATTTGAATGAAGGTGAAGATCCGATTTCAGGATTGCATCGCGAAGTGCAGGAAGAGACCGGGCTTTCGATTGATGTGATCGGTGTTGCTCACATGTGGTTTGGAGTTGTCGCCGACGGTTATGAGCCGCTTCTTTGTATCAACTATCTTGCCGTGAACCAAACAGGGGATGTGCAGATCAATCACGAGCACACCGAGTTCAAGTGGGTTTCGCGCGAGGACATAGAGTCCGGAGCGACGGCCACACTGAGCCTTGATCATCGTGGGTATCAGACAAAGGATATTCTGACTGCCTTTGATCTGTATGCGAGAATTCGTCCGCGGTGAACTTCTTCAAGAGACTGTGGAAAAACATGGAGCGCGAGGATCTCAAGACTCAACTCTTTGCCTTTCTTGCGGGTGACGAAGTAGAATTCCGAACCATTGGGAGGACTTTATCTCGTGAGGATGCGCGCGAACTGCTTTGCGAACTTATTCCCGCGGAGATCCAAGTGCGTGGTGTTTGCACACTGTCTCAGGCTGTGGTGGTTGCAGCTCCGCATGTGAGCTTTGACAATTGGTCTGAATATTTCTGCAATCGAGTGGCAAGGAAGTATCGAACCGGCTGGGTGGTCGCAAAGAATTTTCGTGATCTGCACCCGCATACGATTCCCGTTTCCATCGGAAGGCATCTGCATGTTAACCGGCCAACCGAGTCTGTTCGACCTGGTGGAGCTGAGCAGACCACAGATCGCGCTCGACAGACTCATCAGGACTATCTTGCGGCGCTAACGCAGGCATCGGGACGCTCTGTGCTCCCTTTGGATGCGCTAATTGAGTTTCATTCTCAACAGCGAACGCCGGACTTTGAGATTGCCACAACTGGAGTCAATTCTGAACTTGCAGAACTCCTTGTGAATTGCTACGAGAAGATTCGCCTTCAAGAAGAGCGGCTGCCTGAATTGCGCATTGAGCCGCTTCATGAGGTCATGTTCAAAGCCGAAAGCACAAAGCAAATCGGCTCCATGAGGTTGGAGGTGACGCGCTGTGCACTTCACATCGAAATTCCTCGCGAGATGCGCCGCACGGATCCCGATCGAAGTCTTGCATGTAAGGCAATGTTGGCGCTGACAGAAGGTCTGCTTGAGCAGTTGCAGAATAAACCATCTTCTTCATTCTGAGGTCATAATTGCCGATAGCCAGTGCACTTCCCTTGCTGACTGCCGGTGTTGAGGCGATCCGGGCTCCTGCTCTGATTTGGGCGTTGCCGTTTGTTCTGATTCTTGTGAGCATCGCTCTTTTCCCATTGCTTGCTCCAGATTGGTGGGGAAGGAAGTATCCGTGGGTTGTACTGCCGCTCGGCCTGATCGTCGCCGTCTATTATTGCTTCTTCTTTGGAGCGGGCGAGCGAATGCTCTCGACTGGTCATGAATACGTTTCGTTCATTCTCTTGATCGGTTCGCTGTTCATTGTCTCGGGCGGAATACACATCGGCATGTACGGGGAGTTCACTCCGAAGCAGAATGTTCTTTTGCTTGCAATCGGCGCGGTTTTAGCGAATCTCGTAGGTACAACCGGTGCCTCGATGATTCTGATTCGACCGTTTCTGCGCGGCAATCAGTGGCGCTTCGCACCGTTTCATGTGGTGTTCTTCATCTTTATCGTCTCCAACTGTGGCGGTGCTTTGACGCCTGTCGGAGATCCGCCGCTTTTTCTTGGCTACCTTAAGGGCGTCCCTTTCTTCTGGGTGATTGAGGCGCTGTGGTACAAGTGGCTAATCGCCATTTCGATGCTGCTCGCGATGTTCTTTGTACTGGATACC
>JAGVEU010000024.1 GCA_020057985.1 Calditrichota bacterium
CGCTACCCCCCTTCGTCCCCTCACTGAAGTGGGGGGAGATCACAAAACACAAACCGCGTGAAGATCATCTTCACGCGGTTTCCGTTTCGTTCGAGGAGGAGCGAATATTATTTGAGGAACATCATCTTGCGGGTGATGCTGCCTTCAGGAGTGGTCAGGGTGTAGAGATAGAGGCCAGTGCTGAAGTGGGTGCCGTCGAAAGTGGCAACATAGCGGCCCGGTGTCAGAGCCTCATTAACCAGCGTGGTGACTTCCCGCCCAAGGACATCGTAGACTTTCAGTGTGACATTGCCGCTCTGGGAAACTCCGTAACGCAGATCAGTGAGCGGATTGAAGGGGTTCGGATAGTTCTGCGTGAGATAAAATTGCGAGGGAATTCCGCTCATCGTGGGATCTTCCGCCGCCAAATGGGTCACACGCACAGGAAAGGGAGCGTAGATGCACGTGTCGCCGCCGGCATCGGTCACGCGCACGAAAGGATAACTGATGCGTCCCTCCGGAATGCTGGAGGTGTTCCAGAACAGCGAGTCGGGGCCGTCGTGCTCAAGGATGTTGTCGCCGCCGGAGATTTGCGGACCCAGACAGCCCACGAGATCATTGTCATAGTAGAAGTTGAGCAGCGCATCCTCATCGGGATCGGTAGCAGTCCAGCGCAACATGGCGCCCGCGTTGGCAGTTACCGTGTCAGTGGACGGAGTGACCCAGACGAATGTGGGCGGAGTGTTGGGCGGAGCAATGTAGAACGTATCCGTTCTCGCGTTGTTGTTTTCGTTGGTCTCGGCCACTTCATAAAGCGAGTCGCAGACAAATCGAACTTCATGATGCCCCGAAATGTTGACCACGAAGGTCTCTGTAAAGAGCAGGACGGCAGAGTCCGGGCCGACGCCGGTAATAATCGTGTCGAGCAACACAGCATCATCATAGGTCCCGATGACATGGAAAGGAGGATAGTCTTCGACTCCGCCGGAGCAGGTGTACCAGTGAAAGGCTGCTCGAACGGTATCATCGCGCAGCAGCGGCCGGTCAAACTCGACAGAATCTTCCCGGCAATAGATAATGGAATTAGCCATAATATCCATTCCGCCGTCATCCCATGCGACTACGACATTATCCACGAACGCACCAAGATTCGTGACTGTGTTATTATCGCTCCTGAATCGCCAGAACAAATAGACCGCCAGTTGTCCGAGCATGGATACCGGATTGTGGCCCTGATAGCTCCAGAGGCTGTCGAGGTTCATGGTCTTATACTGGAACTCGTTGCCCGGCATGTTTCCCCAGTGCCGATCGGAGACGTTCATATTGGCGGCAGTCAGTTGGTAGTTGTTGGCCGCTCCCCAGTAGAGCGAGTCATGGGCCACTTCTGAGCGGTTGTACATCTCAAAAATGCAACGGGCAGCGGTGGCGTTCGACAGGTTGATCGGCCCGTAGGTCATGTAGGTATCGAGGTTGATCGAATAGTTGTCATACTCCGGATCATTGGACGGCGGTCTTCCCATGCACCATGCGCTTTGACGGTCAAGGCACATCGTGGTGGAGTAATAATCCGTCTGAATACCCCAATAATTGTACCCTTGCGGGATTTGAGGATAGCAGTAGGTTGAGCCACCGATGACCGTGCACGCACGCCAGCGCGCCTGTCCGCCGACCGGCTCAAGCCACGGCCAAGTTGTGGGAATATTGTCGAAGCATTCGAAAAGCACGCCGTTCCAGCAAGCTCGCGCCGGAGTTGGATAGCTTCCAAGCAGAGCGAGTTCAAGCAGCAGAAGCAACCCGAAGGCGAATCTAAGGGGAAGAGCGGATCGAAGTGAGTTCATCATGAGGCCCCTTTCTAAGCAGAAATTAATAATGAAGAATTAATAATTAGGAATTGCCTGAGCGCCTCGGCGCTTGACTCTTGGAATTCCTAATTCCTAATTATTAATTGCTACTTCAGTACCATGAGTTTGTTGGTGGCGTGGAAGGCTTGAGTTCCGTTGGTCGCTTCGAGGCGACAAAAATAGACTCCACTGGAAAAGTTCTTTGCATTCCAGACAGCGGAATGATAACCCGCTTCTTGCAGACCGGATGCAAGCACCGCAACCTCATGTCCCAGTACGTCAAAGACGCGCAGTGAAATTTCGGATCGCACAGGCAAAGCGTAGGGAATGACGGTTTCCGGATTAAACGGATTAGGAAAGTTTTGCGCGAGGCCGTACTCTGTCGGGAGTCCGTTATCCTGTGGATCCACTGCGGAGACGTGCGTCACTCGCACCGGAAACGGGGCATAGACACAGGTAATACCGCCGGCATCGGTGATCTGCACGAACGGATAGCTGATGCGTCCCTCTGGAATACTGGCTGTGTTCCAGTAGAGAGAGTCGGTGCCGTCATGTTCGAGCAAGTTAGTACCGCCGGAGATTTCCGGCCCCAAGCAGCCCGACTGGTCATTATCGTAATAGAAATCCAGTATCGCGTCCTCGTCCGGATCGTAGGCTTCATAGCGCAGCATGGCGCCTGTGTTGGCCACCAGAGTGTCGGTGGCGGGAGTGACCCAAACAAAGGTGGGCGGAGTATTCGGCGGAGCAATGTAGAACGTATCCGTTCGCGCATTGTTGTCTTCGTGGGTCTCCGCAACTTCATTGAGCGAATCGCAGACAAACCGAACTTCATGATGCCCCGAAGCATTCACCATGAAGGTGTCCGTATAGAGAATGATGGACGAGTCCGGGCCGACGCCGGTAAGGATCGTGTCGAGTAGCACAACGTCGTCATACGTCCCGACAACATGGAAAGGAGGGTAGTCATCCACTCCACCTGAGCAGGTATACCAGTGAAAGGCTGCTCTGACGGTATCATCGCGCGCCAGCGGCCGGTCATACTCGACGGAGTCTTTCCGGCAATAAGTAATGGAATTGGCCACAATATCCATTCCGCCGTCATCCCAGGCAATGACCACGTTATCTACAAAGGCGCCGATTCGGGGCATCGCATTCGCATTGCCATCGCTCTTAAACCGCCAGAATAAATAAACTGTGGACTGCCCAAGCATGGACACGGAGTCATGGGTTTGGTAGTTCCACAAATCAGATAAATCTATAATCACATACTGAAACTCCGTGTTCGGTGAATCTCCCGAGAACGAGCCGGAGATATTCATGTTGGCATTGGTCAGCGTGAAGGAGGTTGCAGCGCCCCAGTAGACAGAATCGTGTGCCACTTCCGAGCGGTTGAGCAACTCGAAGATACTACGAGCGGCCGTGGCTGTGGACAGGTTAATCGGCCCATAGGTCATGTAGGTGTCATAGTTGGCCGGATACGGATCATATTCCGGATCATTGGCGGGAGGATAGCCGAAACACCAAACCGATTGGCGATCCAGACACATGTTGGTGGAGTAGAAATCCGTTTGAATTGCCCAGTGCGGGTAAGGATTTCCGGGGCTGACACGCCAGCGCGCTTGACCGCCGGCCGGTTCAATCCACGGCCATGTCGTTGGAATATTGTCGAAGCACTCGAAAAGCACGCCATTCCAACACGCATTTGCGGGAGAGGGAAAGCTGCCAAGCAAAGCAAGGCAAAACAGCAGGGACAGAAGTAAGCCTAGTATGGGCTTAAGGGGGAGGATACGTCGAAGTGAGTTCATCATAGGACCCCTTTCAAAGCTGAAATTAAGAATGACAAATTAGAAATTAAGAATTAATAATTAAGAATGGAAGATCGCCCCAAACCACCAAATCACAATTCTTAATTATTAATTGTTAATTCTTAATTGCTCATTTCAGCACCACCAACTTATTCGTATCGCGGAAGGATTGAGTTCCCGAGGTGGCCTCGAGCCGATAGAAATAGACACCGCTGCTGAAATCGGCGGCGTTCCAAACTGCGGAATGATAACCGGCCTCCTGCATTCCCGTGGCGAGTACCGCCACTTCACGACCGAGCATGTCGAACACCCGCAAGGTGATCTCCGAACGAGCGGGAAGCGCGTAGGGAATAACGGTCTCGGGATTGAACGGATTGGGATAGTTATATCCAAGTGCGAACTTCGCGGGAATCAGAAGGGTGCGGCCATCGTCAGCGGCCTCGATTCCGAATAACCAATCCAGCGAGTTCTGCATCAATGCAGTACGCGCGGCGGCGCTATTAACAGCCTCGAAACCGAAGCCGAGGTACACAATACGGAAGTTGTTGGCCACGGTGCGAAGTCCCGCATGAAAGGCGGAACTGTCATACTCAAGAAATACCGTGCTGTTTGCATCCGCCGGCGAGATTGCAGCCTGACGAGTTTGGTTCGACGCGCCATCGCCGCCGGAGAGACTGAAGCTCATTCCGTCGCTGATAGGATCATCGGTAACTCCGCTGACATTGACACCTGTCGGATAGTTCCGGTCATAGTGGGCATGGAGGTAATCCGAGAAGAACGGATCGAGGCGAATATCAAATCCGATTCCTTGCCCGCTGAGGAACAGTTTGC
Organism: Calditrichota bacterium; assembly: GCA_020057985.1. Classification (GTDB taxonomy): domain Bacteria; phylum Electryoneota; class RPQS01; order RPQS01; family RPQS01; genus JAGVEU01. The sequence goes on from JAGVEU010000024.1 coordinate 4,457, forward strand.
CGCCGTTATCGAGGAACGCGCTTAGCATCTCTTGATCGGCGGCGCTGATGGTGTGGCCATCCTGAAAAATGTTTCCTGTGAACCAGATCACCGCATCGAGGCCGGTGAAGTAAGCTGCGTCGAGTGAGTCGGCATGGGCATCCCAACGTCCCCACATGTAGTTGCCAGCGGTCGCTGTGAGCGCCTCTTCATACCAGGTTTCAAAGATATCTCCATCGTCGTCATCCACGAGTAGAATATCCAAGCCTGCCATAAGGCGGAAGGTTTCAGTGGCGATGATCGGTTCCGGAGAACTGGGAGAATTAATCACGACGTTGAGTACAGCGCCACCGGGGTTGCCATTGGGATTCAGGTGCGCAGTCAGGGTGATTTGATTGCTTGATTCGAGATGGACATCAATGGAATTGGGATCTGCGGGAACACCAAAGGCTTCAACCGAGCGCGTCCAACCCGTGGGCAACGTGCCGGTCAATTCAACATGATAGGTTTCGTCCATCAAGCCAATGTTGGTGAGATCAATCGTGTAAGTCGTCTCGCCGGCATTCGGATCTTGAATGAGTTGACGCGGGCCATGTCCCGTAACGGTCATTCCCCAGTCACGAGTAACTTCCGCCCAGCCGGTTTGATAAATCTCTTTGGTTCCCGTGTTCTGAACAAAAACAAGCACGGAAAGGTTATCCGGATCCCATGCGGCAGCTTTGTTGAGCGTTCCTTCGAAATGAATTGTATCTCCGGCGGTCATGGTAATCGTCTGACCGGACATATTGGGATACATATCACGGAACGCATCGGGAAACTGTGTTTCGCCGTTGCTGCCGGGCGGACTGGGGTAGACGGTTAAGTCAGAAATCAGCGCGGCAAACACGCGAAGATTCCCGCTCGTGCTCGTCTCAACAATGATATCCGAGGAGAAGGTCACTGAAGTCTCTCCAGAGGCATTCGCATAACAGTTGACGGCACACGGCGCAACTCCGGCGCGACGCTGACGAACATACGTGCGAAGCTGATTGGCGTTGACATTACTCAAATTAAGAATTCCATCCACCATCACCCACGGCACCCATGTGACCCCGTAGAAACTGATGCGAGAGGAATTCTCCGACTGATTCCAAAGGTAGAATGCGTCGTTGTTTGCGCCCGGCCACCAGCCGTGGAATTTGATGGAGATAACCGTGTCGCGAGTCATGGCATTCAGAATGGCTCGCTCTGTCGGATTCCAAGTGGCGCATGGATTACAATTCCACTGGGTAAATCCTTCCACAAGTACTGTACGGACGGCGCCGTAAGTGGGCAGCCAAATAGCCGTCAGGGCAAGCAAAATAGCCATGACAATAAGATAACGATGATGCAGTTTCATAAGCTCTCCGATGATGGGTTTATTCCGTGGCCCCAGACTTTACTCCTAATTATGATAATATAAGCGCCTGAATGAACTTAGCAAGTGTTTTCTTGAGCGATATTCACTTCCTGTTCTCTTTGTCCCTGACCCAGATGAGCACCCAAAGTATTGACTCTCGTAAGTTTACAGGTGTCGCTCCGGCACTGTTTCCCGTTCTTGTTCAGTTCTCGGGCGGTTTTAGAGGAGTGCGCTGTCCAAAAAGCCTCGTTTCACGGCCATTTTCCGAGGCCAAAATCCAAGGAAAAGGCAGCCATTTATGACCGCCTCTTCTTTCATCCTTCATCCCTTATCCTTTCTTCCGTCTCCCGCTTGACTTCTTCCTCCGATTGCGCTATCTTGAATAGTTTACTCTACTAAGTCACGGTGCGCCACTAAGATGAAGGAGTTCAAGTCATGAAGCTCTTCTGTTCTCAAATCATTCTTGTTACCGTTTTGTTGTTCGCATTTGAGGCCGATGCGCAGGATAGC
>JAGVEU010000360.1 GCA_020057985.1 Calditrichota bacterium
CATTGGTCGTGGGATTGCTAACCCATCTTGCCACAGCGCTGCTGATATAGCTCTCGGTGAATTTCAACACGCCGGTTGAATCAAGATCGGCGCTCTCAGTGGATGCACTCTCCATAGTCGCTGTATCCGGTTGCGAGATCCAGATCGTGTCGCTCATGGTCCCGCATTTATATCGCGGTTTCTCAGCTTCATAGAGCAAATTCAGTGGATTGTCAGCGGCATATACTGTCAGTTCGGCTCGATTGACAACAAGGCCGCGAGACAAATCAGCAGCCAGCGAATCCACAGGGAAGAATATGAGCAGACGCTTGGCTGCCCCTTGGCATACAGAATACAAACCGGGCTCGTAATCTGAGGTGTCAATAGCAAGATAAGCATCATGCGCCGGACTTTGATCTACATGCAATGTATCCTCAAGCCAAGCGTCTGCAGAATCTGAATGGGTCCACTTTCTGCCCCGCATCTGCAGGACGGGGCCGAATTCCGCTCCAGTTTCGGCACTGCTCAGATTTATCAAGACACCATTGGATCCGGGAGCTGGCATGAAAAGTAGTCCATAGGACAGACTGTCTCCAGTCCGCCATCGTTCAAATAATTCCCAAGAAATCGGATACACATAATTCGTATCTCCCGAATCGGCTAACATCGTAATGGTCGTGTCCAGAGGAAAGTTGCCGCGGTTTGATAGAGAGCCTGCCAGCAGCGAGTCTTCGGTCCACCGCTCGGTGATCTCTCTGACCTCCACCTGAAGCGTAAGTCCTCCCACTCCTTCCGGCAGCACCGATCGCTCCACGTTTCGTCTGAGTACGATCTTTGGCACGGTACTACTATCAAGAAGGAAACTGTCGGGCAGCGATGCGCCGGGAAGAAAGCGAAGCGCAAAGAAGGAATAGAAATCGCCAAAGTCACCAATCTGCAACGATCTCCCGATGCCGTTAGAGACCGTCGGACTCCAATTTCCGCTCGCGGTTGCGGTTCCTTCGATGGTCACAAAGTTCTGGTCGGGAAGATTGCCCGCGCCTTGAATGCCCACAGCAGAATCGCGCTGCGCACAGCCAAGCGCGAGCAAAAGGCATAGAAAAGCTGCGGTTTGAGAGAATCGGCAGATCAATGCGGGACTGATTCGGATAGCCTTGGGGTTGGGTAAGTAAGTCAAGTGACAAAAGATACGAAATGCTGAGCTAATTGTCAAGAAAATAAATGGTTTGCTGCTTGGCTGAAGGTACGGAGAGGCACTGCGCGAGGTCTTGAAAAGTAATCCGATTTCTCAGACAGCGGTTGCTGGCGGAATCTCCCATCGGGATGTGCTTTTGCAAGCGAGGCTTGTCCTCCAATCCAACAACAACAAAGGATTGCATGTAAATCGTTGATGTTTTGACAAAATCATTCACCCCCCTCGAAGACTTAGGAGGTTCAGGATGACAAGAAAAACGCGAGGCTATTAACCTCGCGCCGAAAAAGCACTCACGTTCCTAATTCGTAATTCTGCCCTTTCGGATTATCCTCCCTTCATCGTTCATCGTTCCTCGTTCATCGTTTCCTACTCCGCCCCCGCCGTCACATAATAAAAATACTGCCCTTGGCTATTCAAAATATACGGATGCACAAACGTCGTATCCGCCGCAAATCCAAACGGCACGAACGGCCCATCGGGATTCGTCGCGCCATAAACAATATAGCTGACCACCGCCACCGGCTGCCCCGTGATGGAATGAGTCACCGCCGCCCAATCCAAGCGAATGCCATTAAGCGGGTCACAGACCCGCCCTACACATCCACAAATTAACAAAATTCGTTCATGCCAAATGCCATGAACCAAGGGAACAAGTGCTCAAGGAGTTCCGGAGCAACGGAATCCGATAGTGTCGAGACGAAACGACGGATTGTTGCTGCCGCGACCGGCACACCGCGAGTACGGGCTGCCGCCGCTCCATGAACCGCCCCGCCCAATACGGCCGGAGCCGCGCGGATTGTCAATCCAAGCACTGCCGTCGTCTGGTCGCCCGCCGATATTGTAATTGTCATGCCAATCGTCTTCACACCACTCCCAAACATTTCCCGCCATGTCATAACAGCCCGCCGGACTGATACCATTCGGATAGTTGCCAACGGGTGAAGTATACGTGTAGCCATCCGCAGGATTATTATAGATATTGGCATTGGCGGCTACCCATGTGTCTCCCCACGGCCACTGGCGATTGTCCGCATTGCCCTTGGCCGCTCGTTCCCACTCAGCTTCCGTGGGCAGACGCTTGCCCGCCCAAGCCGCATAAGCCCGAGCATCGTACCAATCAACGTTCACCACCGGATAATTCATATAGGCGGTATTCGTGAAATAGTCTGGCATGCCGCTGAAGCCTGGATCAGGCGGATACGCCCGGCTCGTGCTATCACAGAACGCCTTGTACTGCGCGTTCGTCACCTCGTAGATGTCCATATAGAACGCTGGTACATTCACCGTGTGGATGGGTAGCGAAGTCGGTGACTGATAATCAGCGCCCATGGAATACGGCCCCGCCGAGACCAGAACCATACCTGCAACGCCGCCACCGCTTGTTGTGGAGAACGACCAAACAGGACCTGACGTCGTATGATCGTTGTTATCATGCGCAACGATCCGCCAGTAGTAGGTCGTGCTGTGTGCCAATGTGCCTGGATTGTAAGTGGTCGCAGATTGACCCGAACTTACCTGTGGTGGTGGGCTTAATGTGCCGAAGTAAACGTCGTAGGTAAGCGAATCCCCATCCGGATCGCTGCAGGTCCACGAGAGATTTACGGTGACGGATTGATTCGTCGCTGAATCGGCTGGCACTGGACTGTAAGGAGAATTCGGCGCGCTGTTGGATGGCCCCGCCGGGTCATCCTTCTTGCAACCATTGAAAAGCATCAAGAGAGTAATACTTACGAGGCAAAACAATTTTGTGTAACTCATGGCAAATTCCAATTCTTGTGGATTTGTTTCCGTCCACATTTCCATTTCGGATTTCGGTGTGAATATACAATATGCGCTCCCCATCACCAGAAATCAAGAGAAACAAAAAACTTCCTAAATCTGATTAAGTACGTCCATTTATCAGGCATATGGAAGCCGATTTCAGAGAGCTTTCTTAGAACGGAATTATCCACTTGACAAAACACAGGTGGGGGACTGGGAAGCTGATCATGCGGACTACGAGTTACAGAATCACCCGCATATGCACGGACGGAATACAGGTGGCGCAAATTTTGCACTATGTTGGTGAGGGGTAGTATGCTGTTTCTTCCAGCAATTACGCCCTTACTTGACTTTGCGCCTGTCAAGTGTTATCTTTCTCTCGCAACGGCGGAAGAAAGCATACTCCGAAAACGGACAGGCAAATCAAAGAAGCATGGGCATCAGGTGAATAAATCCAAGAAAATAGAATACACTCCCGAAGAAAATCGACTTGGCAAATGTCGCATTACCTGCTTTCGCCCGACACGGCGTTGTCTGCCTTCATGCAGGCTGATCCCCAGAAATTAAATAAGCGTCTCAAAGATCGATGTACGTTAAGAGACACGAAGAATGGCCAACATGACTGAGTTAGTTTCTTCCGAAGAAAGAATAGTTCGATTGAAGTTCGATGGCCCTTCTGTTCAAGATGGCAGGGTGCCTTTACTAACTTTGGCCGACAAACTACTTCATCTTCAGAAGACGTTGTTCAATATCGCAGCGAGCACTTTTCCAAAACCAGGAAGGCGCGGTAACTGGAGTAGCAAAGTTCAGCGAGCGTGTGAACTCAGATTTTTAGATATAAAGAGATCGAGTCTTGAGATCGTGTCCGAGTTACCCCCAGCAGAGGAGTTCGAGACTGATGGACTCGATTTGGGTGTTGGCAGCCTCCGCATACTCAGAAATGTTCTGGCTTCAATAAGTGAAAAGAACTACGACCGGGTTGTTGGCATATTCCCGGATTCTGGGACAAGAGCACGTATCATGAAATCCGTGATTGGTCTACTTCCCAACGAAGATGATGACTACACCATAATGATTGGGATGAATTCCTCGCAAGCAGGATGGGTGCTTAGAGCAGAAGATCGGGAGTTTGTCAATGCGGCAACGGTCGAGGTCGTTGATGAGGCAGACGAAGAATCAATTCGCACCATAACTGGAAAGCTGTTTCGGATTGAAGTTGATACTGCCGAGCGGCATGTGGCGCTTGAAGTGAGTGGTAGGAGAATCAAGTGTCGCTATCCGGATTATCTTGAACAGACAATATCCCAGTTTGTTGCGGGTTCTCTTGTCGAAGTGAAGGGCAAAGCTACATTTGATTCGGGTGGGAATGTACAGGAAATAAAAGAGATTATCGAAGTTGATGAGATAGAGTTGAGACCAGTGGCAATGAAAAGGGTGAAAGAAAATGGAAGATCGCTGATTCTCAAGGATGCCATATCTGTATCACTTGATTACCGAAACGGAGTTTGGGTATATGAGTATGATCCTCTGGGGATACTTGCATACGCGAGCACGAGAAGACTGGCATTAAGAAATCTTCGGGAAGAGTTCTTTTTCCTCTGGGATGATCTTCGCACCTCCGCAGATGGTGATCTTACTCTGGATGCACAAGAACTAAAGAAACGCGTAACTGACTTAATTCAAGAAGACAATTAGGAGAAATGAGTTCTGTAGAAACGAAGAAATTGGAAAAAGCTCTTACTTCCAAGGGTTTTGAGGAAAGCAACACGCATCATGAGATGTATTGGCTATCTCATGATGGTAAGAAAACATCTATCAGAACTCGAATAAGTCATTCTGAAAGAGAGTATGGGGACGGGTTGCTCTCGCAAATGTCCAAGCAGGTGAAATTGAGCAAATCGGATTTTCATAATTTGGTGGAGTGCCCGCTCACAAAGGAAGCATATTTGGCTATGATGATAGCTCAGGGACATATTAGATTAACCAGCCCATAGCTATAGCTATTCCCGAAATCCTTCCGACATGCACGCCGAGCAGGGTTAAGGTCTTCCGCAACCCTGCCGCAATCTTTTGTCGGATTGTTTTCGAGAACAG
>JAGVEU010000294.1 GCA_020057985.1 Calditrichota bacterium
ATCGCACTCCATTTTTTCGACCTGACAGGTGAGGCAATCAGGGTCTAGCACAACGTCAATCGCCAAGTACAAGATATAATCCGGATTGAACTCGAGTGCCTTTCGGATCGCCAGATTATACCCTCCCGTTGTGGCCAGGTTCACTTTGGACTCGTGAATAATGATGCTGGGACGATTCATTTTCAAAAAGGAAACTGAATTGTCACTTGAGTTATTATCTACGAGAATGTGTTGGATGTTATCGTAGCGCTGACGCTCCAACCCCTCAATCCATGTTGGCAACCGGCTTTCGTCATTGTAACATACCGTTACCATACAAACTTTTGGCAACATTATTTCTCCAATCATGTAGATGTGGCAAAGGTTAAGACTTACCAGCCCGAACGGATTACATTAACAATGCGTGTAGCATCACCTTCATCCATACCCATATGCATCGGCAAGCCGATATATGACTTACTGAACCGGTCTAGGTTTGGCAGGTCACTTCGTATGCCGCCAAAGATAGAGTATTCATCATTTCGCGCGTGAACAATCGAGACACGCACTCCGGCTGTGTCGAGTTTCCGGCAGAACTCATCACGGCGATCAACTAACACTGTAAAAAAATGATACGATGGGCATCGGTCATCATGATGCCTAAGCAAAGTTAGACCGGCGATATCAGTCAAACCTTGCCAGTAAACCTCGGCTATCTTTTGGCGATGAGCTTGTTGGTCTGCCAATGTTGCGAGATTCTCGATGCCAATCGCTGCCGACACGTTTGTAAGGTAATAGCCAAAACCCATCGTATTGACATCAAAGTCATAGTATCCCAATACAGTGGGTTTTCGCCCGATCCGATCGATTCCATACCATCGCTTCATGCGCGCCAAGCCATCGTCGGAAGCCATTTGCATAGCAAGCACGCCACCTTCAGTCGCTGTAACGATTTGGATGGCGTGAAACGAAAATGCAATAAACCGCGAATGCAGTCCCACAGACCGTCCACGATACGTTGCTCCAAATGCCTCGGAGGCATCTTCAATAACGGCCAAACCATGCTGACGCGCAATGACATTTAATTCATCTAAGTCGCACGGTGTCCCAGCCCAATGCGTGCACACAATTGCCTTGGTCTTGGGTGTGATACGCCGTGCCACATCTACGGGGTCGATGTTCCCAGTATCTAATTGGATATCCGCAAAAACCAGTTTAGCAAACTGCTCAAGAATCGGATGATTTGTCAAAGTACAAGTCATGGGTGTAGTTACAACTTCATCCCCGGGCTTGACTCCACAAATATCGAGAGCCAAGCGAATGGCTGAAGAAGAGTTATTCACACCAACCACATATGATAAACATAGCGTTTTTTGAATTGCGCGCTCGAACTCGTCAACTACCTGACCTTGGCCAATCATAGGAGTGCGCAAGACCTCCGTTGTGCGTTCGATGGCGCGCGGGGACATATGAGGGCTAAACATGTTAATCACTTTATGAGCAGTCATTTCAATCATCCTTTCTTTACCATCCGCCGCGAATGGATTCAATAACACGTCTCACATCTCCATCAGACAAATTGGGATGTAGCGGCAAAGAAACATGCGTTCCGGTGAAGCGTGCTAGTTCAGGCAAGTCATCCCGTTTGCCACCACACAGATCGTTTCGATCAATCCGCAGATGCACCACTGATGCCATAATGTCTTTTGCCGCCATCATCTGACAAAACGCTTCGCGGCGTTCGACATGGATGGAGAACAGCCAATCAGCACTTTGGCGATCTTGTTGCCGTTCAAACAACTGCACACCTGGAACACTTTCCAATTCTGCACGATATGCCGCTACAATCTCGTGCCTTCTCTGGAGAATCCAATCCAAGTCTCCCAGATTACCAAGTCCTACGGCAGCAGCAATATCATTCATGTGATATTTATAGCCCAATTCTGTCACATTCCATTCCGGTTCGCCCAACACCGAGGGCTTGCGCTTGTAACGGTCAATGCCGAACCATCGCAATTGGGCCGCGCGTTCGTAATCTTCGGCGGAAGAAACACAAATCATGCCTCCATCCCCGGTCGTCAAATGCTTGATCGCTTGAAAGGAAAAACAGGTAATCGGTGCAACAGAGCCGACTGGTCTGCCTTTATAAGTAGCTCCAAGCGCATGAGCCGCATCTTCGATGGCAATCAGGTTATGTTTCCGAGCCACTGCCAAGATCGCGTCCCAATCGCATGGGTACCCTGCCCAGTCAACAGCCAGAATTGCACGCGTCTTGGCAGTCACATGTCGTGAAATATCCTCGGCTGAAAGATTACCCGTAGTATACTCAACATCGGCATAAACAGGTGTGGCTCCAGCCATCAAAATAGCCGTGGTTGTAGCCAGCATGGTTTGAGCAGTCGTAATGACTTCATCCCCCGGCTTCACTCCCGCTAATTGCACGGAGAGGTGCAAAGCCGAGGTGCCGCTATTGACAACGACAGGGAAAGACGACCCTACCCGCAAGCCCATCTTTTGCTCGAACTCTTTTACGCGCGGACCTTCGCCTATATAACCGCTACGGAGAACTTGCGTCACCAACTCTATTGCCCTTTCATTAACATAGGGCTTGAACATCTCTATCTTATTCATGTTCTTCTCCTTGTAAAAATTAGGCGCGGCTTCGATATTCATCCTCAAGAATAGACATCGTAATGTAGTCATGATAATGTCCGTCTCGGAAGAGCGCTTCACGATAGCGGCCTTCTTCACGCAATCCTTTATTGGTATATAGACGAATAGCCGCCTGATTAGTATCAATCACGAGTAGCCACAGACGGTGCATATTCATAAAATCAAAGCAGTAATTTAACAGCAAATCAAATACCCGTGATCCATATCCCTTTCCACGCAGTTCTGGAACTATGTCACATCCAATCCGCATACTGCGATTAAGATGATCAATCTCATCGCAACGCACAATCCCAATGAATTCATGCACCGCATCATATACAATAAAGTATTTGCGATCCGTGGACTCTGAGATCTTGGCAAACCAACGTTCTTGTGCTGGTGCGCTGACAAAAAGAACATCCGTCAGATAGATCCACGTTGACGGATCGTTGCGGAGGACGCGTATCCGCTCTAGATCGCGCTGCTCCACTACGCGTATGCTAATTCCTTGATATGTAAACAATTGTGTGAACCTCCTTTCTGAACACCTTCCCCATATTCTATCTATATTAAAGTAAAGTGCGGCGCAGGCAGAATAAACCGGCCCCCAGCCAGAAGAAAGTCCTTCTCGCGCTGCTTGAACTCTTCAATAAAATGCCAGGGAAGCACCAAAAAGTAATCGGGGTGGGCCGCACGCGCCTCAACTTCCGAAATGATCGGGATATGTGTGCCAACTGTTAGTTTCCCCCATTTGTCAGGATTGCGTTCAGCAGCAGCAGTGATCAGTGAGTGATCCAAGCCAAAATACTGGAGCAGGGTGTTCCCTTTGGTGGAAGCGCCATAGACGTACACGGTCTTTCCTCTCTCCACCTGTTCCTCAACAAAGCTGACTACATCGCGCTTGATCCGTTCCACCCAGACGGCAAACTCGGTGTACGGGCGGGGATTGTCCAGACCTAGCCTAACCTCCTGCTCCCGAAGCGCACACACGCGCTCGGATGCAAGTTTACAATAAGTCAGGTCGCCAAAGATGCTCGCATCGGCGCCCCGATTGCGGATGTAGGCTCGCAAACTACCTCCATTCACATCATTCAGTTCCACGTCCACTATTTCAAACTCGTGGAGTTTGAGCAAATACTCAAACGACTGCAGCGAGTAGTACTCCAGGTGTTCATGGCAGATATTGCCCACTTCATTCTGCTTGAGCATGAGCGGTAGATAACTCATCTGCACCACCCACAGGCCGTCGGGGTGCATGACTGTTTTAACGTCAGCGACAAATTTCCCTGGATCCTCCAGGTCGTAGAACATCGCGATGCTTGTGACAATTTTCGGATAGCGCCCCTTTAGACCGGAATCCAATTGGAACGCAACGGCATTGAAAAAGTCAGTGATCACTTGATCCGCCACCTGACGGGAAAGAGGGGCTAAGTTTTCAGCAGGGTCGAAGCCGATCTTGTAGATCCCTCTCGTTTTATAAGAAGCCAACAATGTACCGTCATTACATCCGACATCTAAAACCGCGTCCCCTTCACGCAAGTGCACGAGAGATTCAGCTTTGTTGGAAATATCGGTGAGAGCCATCTGCATCGTTTTATTTGTGCCAGAGCGATACCAGTAGTTTTGGTACATGACTTCCGGCGGAACCGTGTGTTTCAACTGCATCAGATAGCAACGGCTACAGAGCACCAAGTTTAGAGGGGCTCTTACGCCGTCTGGCTCGCTCGGGGATAGAAAGTTGGAAACATACTGTTCTCCCAACGACAGAATCGGATCTATCGATCCATCACAGACACGGCAAGAGGTTCGAGTTTTCACGCATATTCTCCTTTTATCAGAAGCGCTTGTGGTTTGTACAAATTCGTATATCTGAACTGGCGGTTTGTTTGAATCTTCGCCGGTAATAAAATCGACTATCCCTGAGATCAAAGAGTAGGTGACATGCGTCAGGTCCTTTAGTGGAATAATAGACAATAGCAAGATAATTTGCTATTATTCCAGGTATTTTTGCCAGCAAGCGTGTAGCGAGCTTGCGCCAACTAGAATCGAGGCGTGATTCGATCCAGTCGTGATATTCCTTGATAGAAAAATAACCTCGCGCTCTGAACAATAAAAGCGTCCTCAGTTGTCGCCAGGGCTCACGCGCATAAACCTGAAGTTTGGCCGAGTCGGAAAAACCTTGAAATGACCATATGAGATTGGGCCATTTGAACGCCCAGATCTCAAACCATCTGGAGGACCATGTGGAGTTGTCAAAGCCATAACGAGCCATGATTAATGGTTCTGCAATTACTAAAGTATCTTTGGGCAGTGGGCTCTGCAAAATAACGCCAACGTGAATAAACTCAGTGCCGAAATACTTTTCTTTTTCTCTTTGATTCCAAATTTTTCGCTCAATCACTACGCAACCGATAAAAGACAAATATGGACCGATCTCAATTAGGAAGCGTTCCTGCTCAGAGATCCGATAAATCCTATCGGTATTTCTTTTAAGTATCTTGATTTCTATGACCATAGAGAGATCGTGCGATCTACCTTCAGCGTTTACGATGATCAAAGCATAGTTCTGACAAATCGCATGCATTACAATTTGGAGCGCACCGGATTTCATGAGATCATCGTCAGAAAACAGCCAGAAGTAATCCCCGCACGCTAACTCAACTGCCTTGCAGTAATC
>JAGVEU010000411.1 GCA_020057985.1 Calditrichota bacterium
CAAACGCCTAAGGAAGCTGATCGCCAACTCAATGAGAGGAACTCCCAAAGTCAGGAGCGGGACAAACATTGCGGCCACCGTATAGCTCTTGATCGGGCAGTAGATGGCTGCTACTGTGAAGACCAGACCGATTGATTGTGCTCCGGAATCCCCCATAAAGATGCGCGCATTGGGGAAGTTGTACCGCAGGAATCCCAGCAACACGGCAATTAGAATCACTGTCAGGGCAGCGACGACAGGAATTTGCAGCTTTATAGCCGTATAGAGCAGACCGACTGAGCCGATAATCGACAGTCCGGCTGCCAGACCATCCAGCCCATCGACAATATTCAGCGCATTGACGATCAGCAACACCCAGATGACTGTCGCGGGATAGCTAAGATCGCCCAGCAGATAGGAGCCGCTGAACGGAATGTAGATAGTGTCAATCTTCAGTCCGGCGGAAAAGAGAATACTGGCGGCGGTAATCTGGATCAGTAGCTTGAGCGGCGCCCGCAGACCAACAAAATCATCAATAACTCCACCGGCGAACACCAGAGCGTGTGCGACAAAGAAAGATGGGAGGTAATGCCCCAATTCACTCCTCAACTCAGGGAGTAGTCTCACGCAGATCAGCAGTCCAAGCCAAAAGAAGATGAAAATCGACCAACCACCGGTAAACGGAGTAGGGGAAGCATGGCGTTTACGTCCGTGCGGCCTGTCGAGAAAACCAAAACGATGAGACAGCCGGATCAATATAGGCATGACAATGTAGCTGATAGCAACCATGCCGACAGCCACAGCGAGCAAAGTCAGAGTCACCAAATTACCTCGCACTCGGAACAAATAGCATCTTTATGGCCACGAGAAGATAGTTGACTATCAACTGGAGTGTCAGCAAAGAATTAGCCAGCCCCTTGTCCGCATGGTGTTTGAGGAAGTACTTTCGGATCGAGATATGGTGTTCCAGCTTCATCCGCCACGGATGAAGCCGGGTTGACGCTCCCCAGTGGTGGACAACGCTCAAATCACCAAGGTAGACCACCTGCTTCCCAACATCATGGAACCGCTTACAGAGGTCGGTGTCCTCGACATACATGAAAAAACGTTCGTCAAAGCCGCTAAGCTGCTCGAACAGATCGCGTCTAACCATCATGAACGTCGCCGACATCGCCTCAACCTCCTTGCGAGAAGTATCTGCTACCAGTGTGTAGTTCGAGTCGGCCTTGAGAATCGAGCCGCGCGAGTGGCGTATGTTGCCGTAGTCGGGGAAACGACGAATCGATGAATGCGCCGTGCCGTCCTTCTGAATCAATCGCGGCGAACAAGCAGCGCAAGCATGGTTGTGCTGCATATAAGCAACCATAACTGGGAGAGCATTAGACGTGAGGCGGCAGTCAGAGTTGGCGAACAACAGATAGGTTCCCGCGCTGCTTTTTGCCGCCAGATTGACTGCTTTCCCAAAACCGAGATTAGTCTCCGACTGGATTGTCTTTACAGCAGGATTGGCGGGATCGGCGCAAAATCGGCGCGATAGCTCGGAATCGTTATCGACAACAGTAATGTCATAACTCATGCCGGCAGTCTGTCGGCGAATCGATGCAATTAGTTCAGCCGTAAGCTCGGGAGTGTTGTAATTGACTATTATGACTGAGACCGAGGGGTAAGTCTCGCTCATTTTTTCCCAAAGCTGAAGAACCGTTTGACACGAAACGGAATCGATTGTAAGCCGAGATAGAGTACCATGAATACCGCCTCATAGATGATCTTCTTGGAGAACTTGGAGTGTCCCGCCTCACGCTCGACGAAGACGATTGGAGTTTCCCGTATCTTGAATCCGTGCAACCACGCCCGGAAACTGACCTCGATCTGAAACGAGTAGCCATTCGACCGGATGCTGTCAAGATCGAGCGATTCTAGCACACGTCGGCGAAAGCATTTGAATCCACCGGTAGCATCGCGCACCGGCAGACCCGTGACGACGCGGGAGTACACATTAGCGTAGTATGAGATTGCCCAACGCATCTTGGGCCAGTTTTCGATACCGCCCCCCTTGATATAGCGCGAACCCAAACTGATGTCACACGTCTGAATATTCTTGAGATGATCGGCGAGATACTTGGGCTGGTGCGAGAAGTCGGCATCCATCTCAAAGATGTAATCGTACTTCTTCTCAATACCGTAATGGAAACCAGCGATGTATGCCCGTCCGAGACCCTGTTTGCCCGTGCGGTGAAGCACCTTGATCCGCGGATTCTCTGCTGCCAGCCGATCAGCAATCTGGCCGGTGCCGTCGGGAGAGTTGTCGTCAACGATCAATACTTCGATGCGGTGGTCAATCGCAATCACTTGATGAGAGATCTTCTCGATGTTGTCTTTCTCGTTGTAGGTCGGCAGCAATACTAAGGCGCGTTCAGTCAAGTGGCTGTTCCTTTCGTCTTGCGTTCGTAGAAAAGGCAGGCGGCGATACCAAGGCCCGAAAAGATGACGGTAAGAATCGTCACCAGACGGCTGCCGGTGTAACGCGGCCAATCCCAATAGATTTCGACATCGTGCGAACCTTTATCAAGCGATACGGCGCGGAAAGTGTAGTGTGCTTTCAATAGCTTCTTCTCGACTCCATCAACCTTGACCTTCCAGCCGGGGAAGTAATTTTCCGAAACGAACAACAATCCTGCCGTCGCCATTTCCACTTTGTAACGCTGACGAGCTATCTCGTGTTCTACAATCTCGACCGATTCCGGCGCGCCTGAATCAGGCAAAACGGGCTGATATTCCGGCGCTTCGGAGACCAGGAGCGCACTCATGTATGGGAAGTTTTCATCATATAGCAGGTCGAGATCAGACGTCGTGTTGGATGCAAGTTGATAGGTGTGGTAGATCGATGCGCGGCGCATCGAACGTAGTGTCTCGTAAACAACAACTTCATTGTCATAGACCTTTTTGAGACCCTGCGCCTCAGACATCTCCGTGCCACGATCCAGAATAATATACTTGGTGCCGGTAAGTTGGAACGGTCGGAGATTGATTTCTCTGTTCCCTCGCAGTCGGGAGTAAGTCAGGCCCCCAATGAACTCGTCAAAGGTCTTCAACTGAGCGCCATGATAACCTACCAACTGCTCGATACCGTTAAGCGCAAAGTAGTTTTTGGACTGGAATGTCTTACGAGTCAGATCCATAACTCGAAACGGTTCCTTCTCTGCCTTCAGTTTGTCAACGACTGGCGAGTGGGGGAAATAGCGGTTGTAATCAACGGTATCGATAAATCGGAAATCAACCCGCCAGAGATCGGTCAGGCTGATAAAGATCAAGGCAAAGAGCGCCACGCGACCCGCCGTACCGGTGACGTAGCCACGTATCAGGTAAGTCACCGCCCAACAGAGCAGGGCGATCAGCCAGAGACTGATCACAACGGTCGGAACGTTGCCCTCCATCATTTGAATGTTTCTTGCCTCGATCCCTGAGTAGAAGATCGAAGTGTAGACCGACAGCAACGGCTTGCCGGCAGCCGTAAACAACAGCGCCAAGACGGTTAGCGACGAAGCCGTGATCAGTAATGCCTTGTGCAGCTTCTGTATGATGCGCGTCTTAGCTTCGTTGCGGAGTCTGATCAGGGCGTCGATCCCAAACGCGGCCAACATCGCAAACGAGAAACTAAACAGGAACATAATCATCGACGGCGCCCGCAGCTTGCCGACGTTTGGTATGATCGCATAGAAAATATAGAACAGGGGCGTAGTAGCTCCGAGAGCATAAACTAACGCAAAGGCGGCCATGCCCACAAAGAACCAGGTTTCTCGTCGCCGCCAGAGAGCTATGCCGACGATGCCGATCAATATCGGGAAGAAGCCGGTGTATTCAGTATTGTCTTTGAAGGCATTTCTTCCCCAATAGCCACCTTTTGCTTCCGGGTCATTTACGCTTACGCCCGCGAAAAACGGAACGAACTGCCCGACCAACTCCTCCAAATGCAGCGACCACGACGTCGCCCATTCGTAGCCGCCACGCCCTTCGGCTCCCGTCCCCGCACGGGGTGAAAACTCCTGAATGTATTTGTACCCCGGATAGAATTGGATTGCCGAGCCCAACAGCCCGATGACAACAGCGAGAACAAACATGGCGGTGGTCAGCGCCATCTTGGCTGTGCCGATCTTGTCGCGGAACATGAAAACCAATCGGTAAACGAAGAACCCACCGAGCGCCCAAAGCGTGAAATACGCCATCTGGGGATGTGGCGTAAGAACAATCAAAGCAATCGTTAATCCAAGCAGTAGAAACCACTTGAGCCGCAATGTCGCTGTCCCGCGATTGAGAAAGTGAAAGGCCAACGGAAAGAGTGTCGTAACAAAAATTTTGCCGTCGTGCCCAGGTGCTACCAGCGATACCAGATAGCCGGCAAACATGTACGATACACCGGCAAACGCTGACGCGACTTTCGACAGGCCGAAACCGCGTGCACACAGATAGGCGAAGAGTCCTGCTGAATAGATATGCAGAATCAGTCCCCAGCCAAGCGCCCGCTGTAGCGGGAGAAGCATCTTGAGGATAAAAGTCGGTAGATAGAAAATGTCGCCGTGAAACGCGTCGACGAACGGCATGCCGCAGAAAATGTAGGGGCTCCACATCGGTACACTGCCATGTGCCTTGAAGTAATCGACCATAAACTCACGGAAATAGACTCCCGCATTGATCGTGTCCGAACCATAGAGCATCGCGTTTGAGAAGATGAACTTGTTGAACAGAACAACGACGAAGACCAAAGTAGCGGTGGCATAATACCAGAAGAACCGGGGGTGCTCCTCGATCTGTTTGACGAAGTCAAATGCCTTTAACGAGGCGCCTTGTGTCTGCGCTTTGCGTTTTACCATTTTATATCCGATCCCAAAATCATTTTGTCACCGCAACGTCCACTGAGGCGAAATATCACCCTCCGTGGTGAGCTTCTCGGCTATTTCACTCTCCAAGCCAGCACGGTACATATCAATTCCCCCAGCATCGACCAAACTCTGGCCCCGATGACAGCGATACCGGCGCGATCACCTCCAACGATCGGTGTCAACAGCAACATCAAGATTGCCTCGCGCGCACCGATTCCCGCCGGCAAGACTATCGCCCAGTAGCCGGCCAGATACGCAAGTGTCCAGGCGCCGATAATCTCCACCAGATTGAACTCAACTCCCGGAAGAATCGACTTCAGAAACAAGTAGAAACCGACGCCATACAGATTCCAAGTCACAAAATAGAACGCCAGCACTCGCATTCCCACCACTTTTTTCAGATGGAACTCCACTTCCGGTTGTCTCAACAGGCGCGTAGCGAAATTGATCATTTTCCTGAAAAGGTTTGGCAGAAAATAGATCAACAGGAACACGACACAGATCGCGCCACCCACCCAGGCGAAGCCGGAATAAGGGTGATATTTCTCGGCTGTTTCCAGCAGAAAGAGGTAAATGACGGCAATCAGCAAACCCGGCGGAGTCAAAAAAATCTGGCTGAGGATAAACGAGACCGTTGCCTCTTCCTTCGTGATGCCTTCTTTGGCAGCGAGATAAATCATCCCGAACAACTGCCAGATGCGTCCCGGCAAGTAACGGCCGAGTTGAGACAGGTAGGCAATTTTGAACGCCTTGTTGAAGCTCACCTTCTTGTCAAAGAAAGTAATAATGGTCGACCAGATCGCCGACTGCGCATAGAGCACGACCTGCATCAGCAGCAGCGAAGTGATTAACAGCGGATAGTTGATTTTCCAGGTTGAAGGGTTGAATTTCCGGATGCTGTCGACGAAGCTCGGTGCGAAGAAATAACAGATAAGTGCCAGTAGTAGTAGTTGCAGAAAGCGATTGAGAAGTTGCCTTTTGGTCATAGCAATAACGAAGAACTACAATACAGTCAAAGCGATTGAAAGTCAAGCGGATCGGTGAGGTAACGCTGCCGCACGATTGCGGCTTGTGGAATCTCCAATGCCAGTCTGTCGCCCTTTTCGCGTAAAGGCCGAAATGGAAATCCACCAATTCACCATGGAACCAGAGGTCGCGAATCATTTGGCCGGCGTTGTGGCTGGTTTATCGCAAGAGTACGATAGCAGTTGCTGAGCTCATAGCCATTCACCCATAGCAGACATGACGACCTTTCCTCCAACAGAGACGTCAACGGTTTGGTCGTGCGCTGTTGCTTCGAGATACAAGAGCGATGGGCGCCCTATCTCGTATCCCTGTTCGGCGCACACGCTAAACGAATCCCTGCCGAAATAGCGATACTTCGCTAAATAGCCGGCAAGGCAACCGTTAGCGCTGCCGGTTGCTGGATCTTCCGCAACTCCGTAGAAGTCTGCAAAGAAACGGACACTGATTTGATCTTTGCCCTCATGTGACTCCGGGCAGAAAACCAAGATCGCTTTTGCCTCGGTGTTCGCAACCAGATCGAAATAGAGCCGACGATCAATCACGGCCCGCTGCAACGTCTGCAAGTTTCGCAATGGGACAATAATTGCCGGCAGACCGGTCGAGACTTCCTGAATCGGGAATCGTGAATCGAGATCGTCTTCAGACAAACCAATAGTCTTGGTAACCTCGGCAGGTTCGAGGGTCTGCCCGAATGTGGGGGGTTGCTGTCTCATCCATAGTAGGTCCGGTCTGCCGTCGACATAGTTGAATGTCACCAGAATTTCACCAATCTTCAAATTCAGCACTACGCGTTCGACTGGCTGCCGAATGATTTCCTGCTGGATCACAAAAGCGGTCCCCAACGTTGGATGTCCGGCGAAGGGAACCTCTTCTCGGGGCGTAAAGATTCGAACTCGGAAGCTACCATTTTCCGGCTGCTCAGATATTATGAAAGTCGTTTCTGAAAAGTTGGTTTCACGGGCAATCTGTTGCATCTCGGCGTCATCTATTCCCTCAACATGCCGAAATACCGCCAATTGATTGCCTGCATAACGCTTCTCGGCGAATACGTCGAGAATGTAGAATGTCGCCCTGGCCATTATTTTCTCCTTGAATCAGTTTCTATCATCGTGCCGAATCATTCTCTGGCACGAGTTCCAATTCCATGAAAATTGCGCCGGGCACCGGATTGTAGCGATACGTTACCGTCTCTTTGAATCCCAGCGTCCGGTAGAGCGCAATCGCCTCGCCCATTTCGGGCAGCGTGTCCAGCCGCATGCGATGATAGCCGATTCGACGAGCTTCGGCAATAATTGCCTCAGCCAGCTTTTTGCCCAGTCTTTGTCCACGTGCTTCCGGTCGCACATAAAGTCGTTTCATCTCGCAAGCCTGCTTATCGATCCTTCTGAGCG
>JAGVEU010000395.1 GCA_020057985.1 Calditrichota bacterium
GAGCCTTTTTTGTGGCCAAAGAGTTCGCTCTCGATCAGATCCTTAGGAATCGCCGCGCAATTCACTTTCACCAGCGGTTTTGCTGCGCGACGGCTCCGAGTGTAAACAGAGTTGGCTACCAGTTCCTTGCCCGTGCCCGTTTCACCGAGAATGAGCACCTTCTCGCCCGTCACGGCGACCTGTTCAGTCAAGAGCCTGAGTTTTTGCATCGGCTCGCTCTCGCCAATCAGCTCATGCTGGGCTTGAAGCGTCTGCAGTAGGCCGGTTCGCTCAGACTCGAGATACTTT
The DNA here is from genome assembly GCA_020057985.1 of Calditrichota bacterium. Taxonomy (GTDB): domain Bacteria; phylum Electryoneota; class RPQS01; order RPQS01; family RPQS01; genus JAGVEU01. The sequence goes on from JAGVEU010000395.1 coordinate 289, forward strand.
CTGTCGAGTGCATTCCGCAGGGTATGCAGCAGCACATCGCGGTCTATCGGCTTCTCCAGAAAGTCATAAGCCCCGCCTTTGAGCGCCTTAACCGCATACTGCACGTTGCCATGAGCAGTAATCATCACCACGGGCATCTGTGGGTAGTCCTTGCGCAATCCTTCAAGAATCTCAAGCCCGCTCTGCCCCGGCAATTCAATATCCAGCAACATCGCCTGTACCCGGTTCTCCGCCAGAAGCTGTCTGCCACCATTCCCGTCCCGTGCTGTCAGTACATGGTATTGGTTCAACTCCAGAGTCCGACTCAGTGCCAGCAAAAGTGCCGCATCGTCATCTATTATAAGGATTGTATCTTTTGTGTCCATTGAATTCTTTTGCTCGTTCACCGCATTCCACTTCCCCCCTGCTCGCGGCAGTAGTGTCTAACTGTATGTTGAGTATTATGAGTTAGTTGGCATGATCGGCACCACGCCTTGTTACTTACTGCGGCCTCTGGCCACCTCTTCTCCGGAGGCGGCCAGAGGCCGCCATAAGTGAAGTTGAGCACGACGCGAAGGCTGACTGACACTTCCACCAACAATTAGACACTATTGTGCTCGCGGGGGGGTAGGGGGGGTTAGCAAAGATCAAACCGGCAACCACACACTTACTGTAGTCCCAACCCCCACTGCACTCGTTACGCGAATCGTCCCCCCGTGATCCTCCACAATCTTCTTGACAATCGCCAGCCCCAGACCTGTTCCACCCTCCAACCTGCTAAAATACGGATCAAACACTTTCGGCAAATCCTCAGCCGAAATCCCGCAACCCGTGTCCTCAATTTCCATGATCATCCAATCACCACTGCGGCTGCGCTGCCGGCTGCTCGCGGCCAAGCCTGTCAAGGTCTTTTCATGCAAACCCTGTTCCCTGCGCAATCGAACAGTCAGATTACCTCCCTCCTTCATGGCCCGATAGCTATTACTTAGCAAATTATCGATGAGTGTGATAATCTGCTGCGAGTCCACGCGAATCTGCGGCAGCTCCGGTTGAATCTCTATTGATACATTCACCCCTGCCGGACGTGGACGGCGCTCCACACTTTTTCGGAGTAGCTCCTCCAAATTTGTCGGCTCGAGAATCGGCGGAGCCTGCCTCGTGAACTTCAGAAATGATCTCGAAACCTCCGAAAGCCGATCCGCTTCCTCAGTCAGAGTCTGAAAATACTGTTTGAACTCTTCGGGGACGTGATGATACTTCGCCTCCAATTCCTGCTCCAGATTCTGTGCCGTGAGTCTCATGACCGAAAGCGGCGTCCGAAGGTCATGCGCCAACTTGGAGGCCATTGCGCGCCATGCTTCAAAGCGTTCTCTCTCTGCCCTAATACGTAAGTTTGGTATTTTGACCCTAGACACCCAAAACATTCTGCCCAAGATCAGAACAACTGGAACCAGAATCACCAGAATTATCCAAGAAATCAGTGCGCGGATATACTTCGAATTTCGCTTGAGTTCAAGTCGGTACACCCCGTCATCAGAGACCATCCAAATGTACGAGAACCTGTTCTCTGAATTACGCTGAAGAACGACATTCCCGGGCAAAGCAAGCGGAGCGCTCGCTAACTTCTTGAAGTGATGACCCAGAACAATCGTTTCATTCTCCCCTTTTGCTCCGATGAGTTCGTTAATCCCATCTCCGTCAACATCGCCCACAGATATTCCGTGGTTGACATCTCGCGTATCCCCGACAAGTTTGAGGTTCTCGTCATAGATTCTAACTCCATTGCTCGGGTTGGAGATAACAAACTGCTGCTTTCCTGAGTCGTCCACCCCCCACGGCTCCATACCTCCGCCATACCATCCCATCATTTCCTTTTCCGCCAAGACCTTTCCGTCGCGTGCGTCTACCCTCATCAATCTATTCTGACCGGCCTCCGAACTGTTTCCGAAAAACGCCACAAAAAGCGAAGGTGGGGAACCTATACGTGTAGGTAAAGGACTAAACTTGACAGAGCTGTACGGGCCTGGAAACTCCTTCAGCCAAATCCGCTCCCCTGCCAGATTCAGGGCGCCCAGATAGCTGTGGTCATCGCGCATATCTTGCCACTTGGCTCCGTTGCTTCCTGCAGAGGTCGAAAAGATGACTTCCGGCACCGAGTCTCCGTTGATGTCCATGGTGTCAATATTCACGATATTAAACGCAGTCCGGTATCTCCAAATCGCCTCGCCGGTCTGCGGATCTAGGAGCGCCAACTCTCGCGGCACGATCCCGAATCCATTGAAAACAGAAAGCAGCAATGCCGAACGATTCTTCAAGACTCCGTTTATCGTAGGTCCAACTTGGATCTGAGTATCCCACTTGCCTAACTTCCGCTCGGGATAATCCCCTGCCTTCACAATAAACTGAGAAAGGGTATCCCGTGACGGCCATGCCAGCACGTTCAATGTGTTTGTGCTATCCGTTCGCTCTACAAGCAGTAGCTCTGATTTTCCGTCACCATCTATATCGCGTCCGTATGCGAAGACAGAAAGGGCGGAAGAATTGAGCTGTTCGAGAAGTGTCTGTTTGCCATCGTAGATCAAGATCCTTGTTCGCGGCTGCCCCAACATCGCATCTTTGTCGGTGACTACGTTGAAAACAAGATCGCCGGTCGCGCTGTCGGGCGTAAATCCATGGACAGATAGACTTGAAATGTTTGGAGAATAGCCCACATTCATCGTGCTCTCAATTCGATAGGGTAGCGGCAACCACTCGAATGCCTCCGCCGAAGCAGCCATCCCCAGCATGAGCACGAGCGCGAACCCATGCCGGCACGATATGAGAATACTATCTCGCGTTTCTCTGCCCTTTAAAATCACACGCGTCCATAGAAAATAACAAAGTATTTATCCGTCGTGCTGCGCTCATCGCTTCTTTTGCATCTCCTTCTGAATACGCTTCAAATGCTCCAAATCTCCGCTTCGGCCTGACGCCTGTTTGTTCACAATTAGATCATCCAACGAAACGAACTGAACGGGCACGCCGAACATGATGCTCTGTACTCGGTGGCGCCATCCGTCAGCAAATAGAACTCCTGAGATGCTTGTCAGAAGATCTATCCGAACGGGAGCAATGCCGATCTGATACATGATCTCGTCTTGACAAAACGTTTCCGCTGTAATGCCATCGTGTTCCAGCGGCGCGCCAAATTGAGCCAGTGCATCAAAGAGCCGCTCCGCATTCGCCCGCGAATTGTGAACCCAAACATCGAGGTTTTTCGTGAAATGAGGTTCGGTATACTTCATGACCGCATACCCCCCCACGATCATATACTCAACCTCGTAATCGTTTAAGAGTTGTAACAGTTCTCTGTAGTGTAGGTTTTCTGCCATATCTGAATTCCTCTGCGAATAGAACCATGTCCCAAGCAGCGCTGAAAATCGCTTCATCTCCCTGCTCTTGCCAGAACTCAATATCAAAATCGCGATCAGGGAACTTGCCCACTACGAGGCGGGTTTTCCATTTTGGCTTATGATCTTTGTCTGTCATGTTTACTTTATCTTCTCCTGCATCCGCGAGCGCAAGAGCGGGCGCCGCACGCCCGCTCTCTATTGGAATCCTGCATTCGCTCCCGAACGAGCCATGCCGTCAGTTCAAGCGGACGGGCATGATGAGCATCAGCAGGTCCTCATCTTTTTCCTGTTCTGTAGGTTTTACAATCCCCGCCGAGGTAGAAGTTCCTAATTCAAACAGAACTTCACTGCTGTCAATTTGCCGCAGCATATCCAGCACATACCCCGCGTTATAGCCGATCTCCAGCGGCTCGCCATCATAGCTGGCGCTGACGGTTTCCTGCGCTTCACCGCCCTGCTCCACGTCTTCCGCTTGCACAAAGGCTTGGTCTTTCTCAACTTTCAGCCGAATCTGGCGCGAAATCTCGCTCGAAAAAATCGAGACACGCTTAACCGCCGCCGTAAATTGCTCACAATCCAACTTGAGCGTATTCTTGTTTTCAGTGGGAATCACTGCGCTGTAATTCGGAAAACGTCCCTCGATCAGCTTGGTGATCAAAGTCATATTTCCAACCCGGAATGCCAGTTGATTTCCGGCAAACGCAATTTCGACATCACCCTCTGCTTCCGCGATCCGCGAGACAGTGCTCATTGCCTTGGCTGGAACAATAAAGTCCTGTATATCTCCCGCATAACTACCGCCGCTCCAGGTAATCTTCACCAGCCGATGACCATCGGTAGTTACCAGTCGGATGTCCTCCGGTTTCAGTTGCAGTAAAACACCTGTAAGTTGAGGCCGCAGTTCATCTTTGGACACTGCAAAAAGACACTTGGTAATCATCCGTCTTAAGCGCGATCTTTCAATTTTGAGCGCGGCGGATCCGTCAATCGAAGGAATGCGAGGATAATTTTCAACTGCCTCGCTTGAAAAGTTATACTTCTTTCCTGCTTGATCCGAGACCGTCATCCGATTTGCCTTCGTGATGCTCACCGAAAGTTGCACATCGGGCAATTCACGCAAGAGATCCAAAAGTTTGCGGGCGGGAAGTAATGACTTTCCATCCTCAGTTCCTGTTACTTGAACCTTGTTCTCAATCGAGACTTCCAAGTCAGTGCCTGCAATGGTAAGGGTATTTCCTCGCAGGGTAGCAAGAATATGTCCGAGGGCCGGCATAGGACTTTTGCTGGGAACTACCGCAGATACAGGAAGCAACGCGGAAAGTAAACTGCTTTGCGACGCTGAAAATTTCATGTGCTCCTCAATGATTAGATATAAAAAGTAAAGAGAGAGATAATCGTAGTAGTAGAGACTGTGGAAAAGTGGAAATTAAAAACGGAAGTCTTGCTTCTACTGAATTTGAAGGAATATTTACTTGTGGTCTTTTCGTTTATGTATGTCCACTTTTTCCGCTCCTGCGCACTCAAGCCTCTATATAAGAGTGTAAATCATAGAGAGGTGAGTGGCACGCAGTGGAAGAGCAGAAGAGAATCTACCATAAACTCACACGTATCCACCATTTGAGCCTTTAAGTGTGCACAAAGAGAGGCGACGCTCTAAGGCTTGAAAAGTGTCAATAATGGACTGATCGTTGTCGGTCCGCAGATTATTAATGGTATCGCGCGCATGGATAACAGTCGAGTGATCTCGGCCGCCAAAGAAATTTCCGATCGTCTTCAAGGAATGTGGAGTCAACTCTGTCATCAGAGTCATGGCAATCATTCGTGCAAAGACAATCTCTTTTTTCCGTGACTTTCCCCGTAGAGCCTCAACGGGCAAATGAAAATAATCAGCCACTACTTCCTGAATTTTTTCGACTGGAGGCCGCCCTGCTACATGGCCGGTCTTATCACGGATAATTTCACGGATTAGTTCCCTCGTCGGCGGCAATTTAAGAAGCTGGCAACGCGCCATCAGAGTGACATAGACACCCTCTAAGTCCCGAATATTATTTGTGATATGTGTGGCAATCAGATCCGCGACCTCATTGGAAAGTGGAAATTTGTCTTCTTCAGCCCGCTCCTTCAGAATTGCCACGCGTGTCTCGTAGTCCGGCGGATCAATGTTGGTTACCAAGCCGGAGCCGAACCGCGAGATCAGCCGCTCATCAAACCCTGCCAACTCATTGACCGGCCGATCAGAACTCAGGACAATCCGTTTCCCATTCTGATAGAGAGTATTGAACGCATGAAAGAACTCCGTTTGTGTGCGTTCCTTGGCGGCAAAAAATTGTATGTCATCCACCAAGAGCAGATCAATCGAGCGGTAGTATTGGGAAAAATCAGTGGTTGCGCGATTCTTTACGGATTCAATAAAGTCTTGGGTAAATTTTTCCGATGATGCATAGAGAACACGCGCCTTTGGATCGCGCCGGACAACATGATTTCCAATTGCCTGCAAGAGATGGGTCTTTCCGAGACCGGTCCCGGCATAGATGAGCAGTGGATTCCACGGCGAACGATGCGAGGTGTCCGCGATTGCCAAGCACGCCGCACGGGCAAAAGAGTTGGAATCCCCCTCAATAAAATTATCAAAGAGATAACGCGAATTCAGCCGTGACTCAGACAGCGAAGCGGCAAGACGCGGTTGCCCCCCACTCGCTTCATTGATCTGCGGCATCATTCGCTGTGCCGTCAACCGTTTCTTCGCGGATTGGGCAGGCTTCGTGTTGCCTTCGTGGGCTGCAATCTCCTCGTTCCTTGCCAAAACCTCGAACCGCAAGCGAATTTGCTCTCCGCATAACTCGCAGAGAATCACCTCCATACGCTCGATGTAATGTCCCTCAATCCACTCGCGATGAAAATGGCTGGGAGCAGCAAGGTAGAGCAGACTCCCCTCCAGTCTCTGAGGTGTCAGCGGTTGAATCCAGGTAAGTAGACTTTGTTCAGGAATTTGCGCAGCAAAAGCCTCTAACAGCCGGGACCACAAATGCGTCGCGGCCGAAGCTTCAATTTCGGGCATAGAGGGAAATCCTGCGTGATTAGGCGATCTGCGTGCGAGAGCGTGATGGTCAGCCGCCGTAAGTTGTCTGCCGTCTTCCGACATCTGGAAGACGACAAGGGTGTATATGGCCTTTCCTGCTCCGCAACACCTGTAAAGCGGGCTGCGAAGCGAAGATCAATGACAAAACGAACGAGCCTCCAATTCTACTTGGAGAGCGAAGGTACAATATAACACATTCTCTCCGATTGTCAACTCAATAAGTGAGCCTAACTCCTCATTTGTAGAGGACTTATCGAGGGTACAACATTGATTATCTTGACTCTGCTCTTTTTAGCCGGGAAAAGAGAGGCAGAGGCATAAGAACAAATTGAGCAATGAAAAAAGGAGTTGCGCCTCATGCCTCTTTTTACTATATTTAGCTATTCTGAGAGTCCAATTCCGCCCGGCAAAAGCCTGACTCACTGAAAGCTATCATGCTGTTTTAATACATCGCTTGATATAACATAACAACTATCATAAAATCAGATGAAGCGAACATTTCAACCTTCTCGTCGCAAACGCGCAAACAACCACGGATTCCGTACCCGCATGGCTA
>JAGVEU010000171.1 GCA_020057985.1 Calditrichota bacterium
ACTACCGGTCCATCCCCATTGCGTGCCCGTGCAATCGTAGACCCGGCTCCATACGACTATGCCACTGTCCGCTCGGGCGCGCAACAAATATAATCCATTGTTTTGTGAACTGATGGACACCGATCCCGTCAACAACACGTCACCTATTGACGTCTGTTGGAAGATGGCACCGTATCCTGAACCACCCAATTGAGTGTATCTTTGCCTCCAGATTTCCTGACCACTCAGATTAATCCGGGCCGCGACAGGCACTCCGGAATACAATTCTCGTGGCCCTGCCAAGACAACGCTCCCATCCGATAGTTCTATTGCGGAACTCGGATACATTGCGGTGGCAATCACGCCGGTCCAAAGCGTGTCACCATTGTCATTGTAGCGAATGAATAGTGTGTTGGTTGCGCTCGGGACCCCCGGGCCAAAAGAGTGCGTTCAACCGGCGGAAAAGCAACCGCCGTCGGCTGTGGCGACGATGGCCTGCCCACAGTCATAGAATTCGCCTCCATACAACTGTGTCCAAAGGGTGTCGCCATCGCTATTTAGCCGAGCTGTGTAGGCTTCATCATTCAAACCGCCGATCACATAGAAGCCGCCATCCTGTGCACGGGAGACACCCTTCAGCGATGGAGCTTCGGCAGCCGTAAACAGATGCTCACAGCAGTCATTCAGCACCCCTTCCGAGTTCAGGTGCAAGACGCACCACCCCGCTCCACGGCTCGCCGTTCGATCATCCGACAATACCGTGAAGGAACCATTTTCTTCCGCCCAGATACCAAGCGGGACTCCCTGCTCGAGGGTATCAGTTTGATAATACCAAATCACATTGCCCGTCTCATTCAAGCGGAAGAAACTGGGTACTCCAGAGGTACGCGATGCCACCAGATAACCCCCGGTTGGAATCGCCGTAATCACACGCCCATCTTCATTGAACCCAGAGTCCAAGTATCTCGTCCACAAGGTATCAGGCGGCTGAGCAAATGCCTGCGTGACGAAAAGAGTCAGAGCAATTATTACGTTTAGTTTCATGTTTGGTTCACATTTCATTTAAGGGTTGCGCCGCACGGCCGTGCGCTCCAGTCCGCTGAGCGGGGTCATCGGTGCAAAGCCTCTCGGCATTCGCACACCCTGACCCTGCCGGAATCCTTAACAGATATGCGTAGCGCCGCACAGCCGTGCGCTCTTTCTATTTCAACAGCAACAATTTCTGCGTCTTCACAAGTCCCGCACTCTCCAACCTCGCGAAATAAATCCCCGACGGCAAACCCGCGCCATCGAAAGTGAAGCGATGCTCGCCCGCTTCAAGCACTCCCTCGTGAATCGTTCGCACCTCGCGGCCTGTGATGTCGAAGACGGACACTCTTGCTTGACTTGATCTCTCTTGAATGAGTGATAGTGTCGTGGACGAGTTAAACGGATTAGGATAGCATGACAAGAGACCCTGTGAATGTGGAAGGAGGGCATTCTGCGCAGCCGCCTGAGGGCGACCATCCACATTCAGATATGCAGCCGCAAACCGTTGTGAGTCCTGATCCACCATGACAAGGATGTATGCGATGACGAGGCCATGGCTAAAGGCTTGACCGTCGCGATAAACATACTGCGCTCCTTGAGGAGAGTTCTGCGCCGATAGATCTGCAACGTGATGGTCGCTGGGGTTTCCTCCGTAGGGCACTGGCCGCCAAATCTCAAAGCGAGCAAGAGTGTTCTCCCGCAGGGTATTCCAGTGCAGTGCCACAGTGTCTCCCTCAATCACTGCAATCATGGTATCAAGGCGTGCTGAAGGAATTTCCTCAATAAGACTCACAGTGATGCAGCCGACGTCGCCGCCGACAACCCGCGTAGACCAACCTCCCCACGGATATCTACGCCACAACTCCGCATTCATCCTAAACTGCAAAGCCGGTTCGCAACCACCCATGCAACCGGAAGTCAACTCAATGACTGGCGGCCGGAACACGCTCGGGCAATGACTGACATAGGTTGTGGTCGCACCCCCATAACATGTCACCAAGCATTGATGAAACGAGGTGGGATCTACCCAATCGAAGTCTAGCTCGCCGGTACTCGGATCACATGAAGGCATCGGCACACCTGCCAATCCACAGGTCCATTGCTGCAAAGAGAATACTGCCATCAACAGTTCACCATCGTCCGGTATCGTGATTACCGGGCTTGTATAGCATGAGTCCATTTCCTGTCCAAAAAATACCCGAAGATAGACCCTGAGTGAATCAAATTCATCCCACAGCCCCCGATAGCCTATGAATGGCGGGCTTACAAGTGTTCCATTCGATTCAAGCTGGAAGTTGCGGTAGCTATACACGGACATCTCGGGGATGCAGATCACTCCAGGCATCATGATACATACGGGTTGAGGGTCCGTCCCATCCGGACCATCTTCATCTCGGTCAATGTAAACAAACGCGAGTATGTGGCTGTCGAGGATTTGGCCGGAACCATTGCAGCGGGAAGTGAAAGGAGCATCCTCGGTAATGATTATAGCCATCCATGTTGACATTGGCTGAGCCATTGCTACCGTGGCCAAGAGGCCAACTACAAGCGAAGCTAAGATCATCTTCATGATTGACTCCCAATAAAAAATGAAAATACAAAAGAGGACAGTTCAAACTGCATTTGCTTATACCCCCTTGTCTCCCTACTACTCGTGGAGGGAGGCAGATCAAGAATTCTATTTCAATAACAACAACTTCTGTGTCTTCACAAGTCCCGCACTTTCCAACCGCGCAAAATAAATCCCGGACGGCAAACCAGCACCATCAAACGTAAAGCGATGCTCGCCTGCCCCAAGAACTCCCTCATGAATCACGCACACCTCGCGGCCAGTAATGTCGTATACTGTGAGGCGAGACTCACTCGTGTGCGGGAGCGTGATGGCGATGTTCGCAGTTGGGTTAAAGGGATTAGGAAAGGCAGAAAACGAATACTGCAAAGGCAAAGCACTCGGCAGTGGCGAACTGGACGGAGTGCTTTCCCGCAGTTTCGCGAGGTATGCCGCAATCCAAGGATTTGGTTCTGCATAGCCATAGCGGCCAGCAACCACATAGCAGCTATCAGATACCTGCTGCACGGCATGGGCAAGGTCGGTCAAAGAGCCGCCCCACATCTTCGTCCATAAGGTATCCCCGGATGAGTCATACTTCGCCACGAAGACATTACAATCCGCCGAACCTCGGCAGCCGGCAGTGAGGAAACCACCATCCAGGGTTCCCGCAACCGCCATGAGATTGCCGAAGAAAAGGCTCGATTGACTCTCCCAGAGAACGTCACCGGAGCTATCGGTGCGGATGAAAGAGTTATAGCCACAGACAGCATAACCACCGTCGGCAAGCCGAATCAACTGGTTTCCGTGACCATCGAATCCACCGCCATAATAGTGGAACCACAGAGAGTCGCCGGCGGTATCGGTTCTGATTAGAAACACGCCCCCGGTTTCATTCTGGGTGCCGGAGCAGGCGAAACCTCCATCGGGGAGAGCAACAACCGATTTCACTTCCCCGCCGAGATCACGGGACCAGATCACATTTCCAAGACTGTCAAGCCGCACCAAGCCATCAATGCCAATACCGGTAACGGCAAAGCCAGCATTCGTTTGAACGACTTCACCGCCTTCCCACGCACCGGAAAGACCGCTATCCGGCCAGGTTCTGGTCCAAACTGTATCCCCTTCACTCGTGAAGCGGCGAAGATACATTTTCATACGCTCTCCCTGATTCTCTACAACGCCACCGAATGCGATGTAGCCGCCATCGTGAGTCTGTCTTGCTGAGTAGAAGCCCGAGACGTGGGTCTCTGCCGGATTATCCTGCCAATTCCAAACCAGATTGCCGAGGCTGTCGGTTTTCAGGATAAAAGCCATCGGCAAAGAGTTGATTCGCGTCCACCCTGCGAGGACGTAGCCTCCGTCGGTGGTCAATTGCACAGAGAACGCTTCCGCTTCGTTGCCGCCATAGAATACCCGTGTCCACACGGTGTCCGGCGGCTGAGCAAACGCCTGCACAACGAACAAACTCAGAACGGTTGTTAAGATATATTTCATGTCTGGATTAGGTTTTGTTGAATCGTAGTGCCGAACCGCTTCTCTCTCCGCCGAGCAGGGTTATCAGTGCAGAGTCTCATAGCATTAGTACACTCAAACCCTGCCGGAATCTTGAGGAGTTATTTCAACAGCAACAACTTCTGCGTCTTCACAACCCCCCCACTCTCTACCCGCGCGAAGTAAATCCCCGACGGCAAACCAGCGCCATCGAATGTGAAGTGATGCGCGCCCGCTTCAAGCACTCCCTCATGAAGCATTTGCACCTCGCGGCCTGTGATATCGTAAACCGTAAGGCGAGCTTTGCTGGTATGCGGGAGAGTAATGGAGATATTGGTTGTTGGGTTGAAGGGGTTGGGGAAAGCGGAAAGTGCAACACGCTGCGGAGTTGCTGCGGGCACCCATTCTCCAGCCCATAGTGGATCTGGAGCCAGCCGAACAACGTACGCTGATGAGGGCTCTCCGAACAGCATCCGGTAGCCCACAACCACATACCCGCCGTCCGCCGTGAGACAAGCACCGAGCGCTGTGGTGGACTCGTATTGCCTTTGAATCCGGTCTGTCCAGAGGGTATCTCCGTTGTCATCGGTGCGCATCAGGTAAACATCAAAATACGTTGTGCCTTCGTCCCACCATCTCCCAACTGTTACGAAACCGCCGCCCGGTGCTGGAAGCAACGCATAGGCTTTCGTGGTCGAGTAGTCATTCCCGAGAGCGTAGAATCGTGTCCAGAGCGTATTCGCCTGACGGTCGAGGCGTATCAAGAACTCCATGGACATTCCCCAGTTCTCACCGGCACTTATGTAGCCAGTGAACACGTAGCCCTGGTCTGCCGTGCGCAGCATAGCGTACGCGCCGGCAGGTAAGTCATAGACATGAGATGTAAGGCGATTGCCGACGCTGTCTGTAAACACGAGGAAAGGGCGCCAGGGTGTTTCGATGCCTACAGTGTCGGAAAAACCAACCATTGCAAAGCCCCCGTCGTCTGACCCCACGATCGCCCGGCCCACAGTCGTGCCATTACCGTCTTCGTAAATATTGTAGCTCAATGAGTCACCTTCCGGACTGACCCGAATGAACAGCGTTCTTGTAAGACTACTCCATCGGTAGGCTTTTCCGGTTAGGACAAAGTTCCCGTCCGGTGTCTCGACAATAGCGAACGCAGTATCTCTCATTGTGCTGGTGAAGGCGCGTGACCACAGGAGGAGTCCTGCATCGTCTATTCTGACAACAAAGGCTCGAGCGAGGGAATCACCTGACGGGCGCGCGCTGCCGGCAAGGGCAAACCCACCGTCATGTGTTTGGATCACGGCTCTCGCGGTTGCACCTGCGGAGTAGCCGTAAGTGCGTGTCCACGCTGTTTCCCCCGCAGCTGTCAGTCGAATAGCGAGAATCGAATCGGCGCCAAGACACTCCGCACGTCCGACAACAAGAAAACCCTCGTCCGATGTGGAACAAACTGCAAAGGCCTGCGTGCTGAAGTTCAGGTTATGACGGAATGACCTGGTCCACAGCGAATCCGGCGGCTGAGCAAACACGGTTGAGACCAGAAGGAAGATTATTAGGAAGCGAAGAACTGTTGTTTTCACGGCAGCCTCCTGAATTTGCGCGAAAATTAAGAATGCGAGGCTAAAGAGTAAACGAGAAATCAGATACAAGAAAAGATGATCCCCTGCTTCCCCCACTATTCGCGGAGGGAGAGCAGAGCGTTCACCGAATGCGCCGCCCAAACATCAGCCTTGCCATCAGCACAACCGTTACGGCAAGAATGAAAAGAATGACGCCGCGCGGCTGGTTCCAGAGGATAAGGATCAGGACGCAGAGCAGAAGAGTGAAGACGGACCAGCCGAGGGTTTTCATAGGTTCATGCACCCCCCTTAATCCCCCCACTGCTCGTGGAGGGAGAAAGATTTGGAAACAGTAACGGCGGCCAATGGCCGCCGTTAGATAGGGTAATTTGCTATTCGCTGTCGGTTGCGCTCTCGGGGACTTTTTCGGTCTTCTCTTTGAAGGTAATCTGCTCGTTCTTGATACCGACGCAGATGGTAGAGCCTTCCGTGAACTTACTCTTCAAAATCTCCTCAGCGAGGGGATCTTCGAGATAGCGCTCAACGGTTCGCCGCATAAGCCGTGCTCCGACTTCCGGCTTGTAGCCCTGATCAATCAGATAGTCACGCGCCTTCTGGTTAAGGGAGATCTTGATGCCACGATCGGCGATGCGCTTGTTGATGTCTTCAATATAGATGGTGAGAATCTTGTCCACGTGCTCGCGCTCGAGCATCTTGAAGACCACGATCTCATCGAGGCGGTTGAGGAACTCGGGGCGAAACATGATCTTGACTTCCTCGAGCATCTTACTGGACATCTTGTCGTAGCTGACAGTCTTCTCGCCGGTGAAGCCGAACTCCATAGACTTGGCGGCTTCGCGCGTGCCAAGATTGGAAGTCATAATCATGATGGCGTTGCGGAAGTCCACGCGATGTCCGCTGCCATCTGTGAGT
>JAGVEU010000472.1 GCA_020057985.1 Calditrichota bacterium
AAAAGAGGCATCCTCTCGGAATGCCTCTTTTCTAATACCTCCAACCCAGATCGTGAACAAAGACACGATCTCGCAAGATTCAAATAAACAATAAATTCACCAATTTAAGACATGACTGTCTATAATATATAACCAAAGGCGACACAAAGAGTTGCATATTTAACAAAAATTTCTCTTGCGCTGGCAATAAATGTTTAGTAAATTAGTCCAACGAACTTGAGCAGCCTCTCAGATGTTCTGATTTCGCTTCTTTCGGATTTTTAAGACGGGTTGGTTGCGGAAGACCTTAGGCCGCCCTTACAGACTCCGAATTTCAGTGTTTCAGCCTTTCAGCGTTTCCTTCTTGGCTTCTTCGATGATCGTTACTCCGGAACTTGTGCCGAGCCGCGTTGCTCCCGCTTGGATCATCTTCAGAACATCTTCAAAAGTACGAATTCCTCCCGCGGCTTTCACTCCCAGACCGGAATCCTTGACTATTTGCGACATGAGGTGGACATCCTCGATGGTTGCGCCGCCTGTGCTGAAGCCGGTGGAAGTTTTTACATAGTCTGCGCAGGCGCTGATGCATAACCGGCAGGCGCGGCGCTTCTCTTCATCGGTGAGCAGTGCACACTCAAAGATCACTTTCAGAATTGCTTTCTTGCTGTGGCAGATTTGAGCAATCTTGGCAATGTCATCTCCGACCAATTTGTCCTCGCCTGCTTTCAGCCCGCCGATCCACAGCACCATGTCAATCTCATGCGCACCGTATTCGAGAGCAAGTTTAGCCTCTGCCGCTTTGGCTTCAAAGGCCATTGCGCCGAGCGGAAAACCCACAACCGTGCAGACCTTCACTTTGCTGCTCTCGACCAACCGGCGGGCAATCGGCACATAGACCGGATTCACACACACCGAGTGAAAGTGGTGCTTGGTAGCTTCCTTGCAGAGCAGTTCAATCTGTTTCTGAACTGTGTCGGGCTTTAGAGCCGTGTGATCAATGAGATGGGCGATTTCTGTGGGTGTCATGTGTGTTCTCGGATTCCGGCAGGGTTGCGAGGATTTAACCCTGCTCGGCGGTCAATTTTTTCTCAATGGCTCCTAAGAGTTGCGCGAAGGATTCGGCGAATTTCTTGACTCCGTCTTCGATCAGGTCGAAGGTGATTTTGTTGATGTCAACTCCGGCATCGGCGATGGCTTGAAGGGTTTGACGAGAGGACTTCAGATTTCGCAACAGGCCTTCTTCGAGTCTGCCGTGATCCTTGAAAGCATCCAGAGTCACTGGCGGCAAGGTATTGACTGTATCCTTGGCTATCAATTCCTGCACATAGAGAATATCGCTGTAGGCCGGATTCTTGGTTGAGGTGCTAGCCCACAGGGGACGCTGAACGCGCGCTCCGCTTGCCTTCACTTTTTTCCACCGCTCCGTTGCGATAGAATCAAGATACAGACGGTATGCCTCGCAGGCATTTGCAATCGCTGCTTTACTCGCTAACTCCGGATGGTTCTTTTCGCTGAGTTGCTTGTCGGCCACATTGTCCACTCGACTGATGAAGAAACTCGCCACCGAAGATACCTGAGATAGATTTTGCCCGGCAGCAAGTCTGATTTCGAGGCTCTGCATGTAAGCCTCAATCACCTCCCGATATTGCTCAAGCGAAAACAGCAGAGTGATATTGATGTTCAGTCCCTCACTCAGCAGAGTCCTGATTGCTGGAACTCCCTCTTTTGTGCCGGGGACTTTGATCATCAGATTGGGACGATCCACACTCTTCCAGAGTCTGCGCGCTTCCTGCATCGTTCCAGCCGTATCATGAGCAAGAGCCGGAGCGACCTCAAGACTGACAAACCCGTCCGCTTCGCCTGACTCATCAAAGACAACTCGCAACGCATCGGCGGCTCGTCTGATGTCTGCAATCGCCAGCGATTCATAGATGGCTTTTGCATCCCAGCCGCTTGCGATGCCTTGCTGAATATCCCTGTCGTACTCTGAACTCTTGCTGATGGATTGCTCAAAGATGGTTGGGTTGGAAGTCATTCCCCGCAGACCTTCTTTGATCAGCTTATCCAACTCACCCGAGTCCATGAGTTTGCGGCTGATGAAATCCAGCCAGATGGACTGACCTAATTTCTGAAGCTCGTGCAGTTTTGTTGTGCTCATTCTTGTTTCCTCATGTAGTAGTATCTAACCCCCCTTTTGTTCCCCCCACTGAAGTGGGAGGAAACCGCTCTTATTTTATTCGCCCGCTGTTTCGATGGCGAGAATTTTTTTCAATCTTCGTTCATGGCGTTCCAAAGGTGAGAACTGAGCCGTGATAAACGCGGCGATCACTTCTTTAGCCAACTCAGATCCAATGATCCGAGAACCGAGACACAGCACGTTCACGTCATCATGCTCCACACCTTGCCGTGCCGAATAGGTGTCATGGCAGACTCCGGCACGCACAGCCCTCATCTTATTGGCTGCAATGCACGCGCCGACTCCGCTGCCGCAGACCACAATTCCCTTCTTGACTTTTCTTGCAATCACCGCTTTTCCGACGGCGCGAGCAAAGTCGGGATAGTCCACTGGATCTGGTGAATCCGTTCCGAGATCGAGGACATAGTGTCCCTTCTCGCGCAACCACTCTGCGATCTCGTTTTTGAGAGCGAATCCGGCGTGATCAGCGCCGATGGCAATCTTCATACCGAATACTCCTAAATTATTTAACCGTTCTTCATAATGATCTTGACGCGCTCCGCGACATGATCCACAGTGAAGCCGAACTTTTCAAACAGAATCTCTGCCGGAGCGGAAGCACCGAAACGATCAAGACCGATCACAGCACCCTGCAAGCCAACGTATTTCCACCAGCCGGATGTTGCTCCCGCTTCGATGGCTATCCGATGTTTCACGAGTGGAGGCAGAATCTTGTTTCTGTACTCCAAATCCTGTTGATCGAAAAGTTCAACGCAAGGCATGGAAACAACTCGCGTGGCGATGCCTTCCTGTTCAAGACGCTCTCGTGCCTTTAAGGCAAGCGCGACTTCGCTGCCTGTGGCAAGTAATATTAATTGCGGATCACCCTTTGAAGCCTCAGCGAGAATATAGGCTCCGCGTTCAACCTGCAATTTCCCATAGACTTCAGGGGCAAGGATCGGGAGATTTTGCCGCGACAAGGCAAGCGCAGACGGCCCATCGCGGCGTTCGATGCACAGCTTCCAGCAGAGCGCTGTTTCATTGGCATCAGCGGGCCGGAAGACAAAGAGGTTTGGCGTGGCGCGCATGTGCCAGAGGTGTTCAATGGGTTGATGCGTCGGGCCGTCCTCGCCGACTCCAATGCTGTCATGCGTGAAGACATAGATGACCGGCAAGTGCGACAAAGCCGCCAACCTGACCGAGGGTTTCATGTAGTCAAGGAAGGTCAGAAAGGTCCCGCCGAAAGCTGTGAATGGAGCAGTTAGCGCGATTCCGTTAAGCACTGCGCCCATTGAGTGCTCACGAATTCCAAAATGCAAATTTCGGCCTAGAGCATTTCCCTTCTGAAAATCTCCCTGTCCGGCCATGTAAGTCAGATTGGAGGCAGCCAAGTCGGCGCTCCCGCCGATCAACCAGGGCATCACCGGAGCGAGAGCATTGATAACAAGCTCGGAGGCCTTTCGTGTGGCAGTGGGTTTGTCCTTGGGACTCCATACCGGAAGTTTGCGCTCCCAATCCTGAGGCAGTTTTCGATTCCAGAAATCGTCCCACTGCCGGCGAAACTCAGGCGATTCCGATTGTGCGTTTGCTAAATTGTTTTCCCATGCTCGTGAATGCTCCGCACCGCGCGCAAGCGCCAGGCGAAAATGCTTGACGACTTCCTGAGGCACATAAAACTTTTTGTCCTCCGGAAATCCGTAGACTTTTTTTGTCAGGGCAATTTCCTCTTCGCCGAGGGGGCTGCCGTGAGCTTTGGGGCTGTTGGCTCGGTTGGGAGAACCGTAACCAATGGTTGTTCGGCAACAGATCAGGGTCGGGCGGGCTGTCTCTTCGACGCCGTCGTTTACAGCCTGTTCGACAGCCTCTGCGTCAAGCCCGTCCACACGCAGTACGTGCCAGCCATAGGCTTCGAATCTTTTTTCGACGTCTTCCGTGAAGGTAGCTTCGGTCTTGCCGTCAATCGTAATATGGTTGTCGTCGTAAAGCAGGACAATGCTCCCCAAGCCAAGATGCCCCGCGAGGGATGCCGCTTCAGCCGAGACTCCTTCCATCAAATCACCATCCGAGCAGATTCCAAAGATGCGAAAGTCAATCAGCTTGTGATCAGTGCGATTGAACATGGCGGCAAGATGGGCGCGGGCAATTGCCATTCCGACGATGTTGCCCACTCCCTGTCCAAGCGGGCCGGTTGTCGCCTCAACACCCGGTGTGAGATTTGATTCCGGATGACCGGGAGTGAGACTTTCCCACTGTCGGAAATTCTGCAGATCTTCAATGGAGAGATCATATCCAGTAAGATGCAGTAGTGAGTAAAGCAGCATGGAACCGTGTCCGGCAGAGAGCACAAAGCGGTCGCGGTTGATCCAGCTTGGATCGGCAGGATCATGCCGCAGGAACTTTGTCCATACCACATACGCCATCGCCGCCGTTCCCATCGGCATTCCAGGATGACCGGAATTCGCTTTCTGGACTCCATCTATCGAGAGGGTTCGGATCGTGTTGATACAGACTGTGTCAAGTGCGGAACTCATTCGGTTCTCCAAGAAATAACGATCATCCCGAAAATATGTGTGAGCACGGATTCCAACCGTGTTGCAGACCAGTACCGAGGACGGTGCTGGCTAGTAATAGCTCGGCTTTGTGAGCAACAAGAAAAAGCGGATAAGACAAAGCGACGGGTGAGAGTCTCCCGCCGCTTTGTTACAACGAAACGATTACATCCGAAACAACGAGAACTATTTCAGGAGCATCATCTTGCGGATCAACACCTTCTCTATGGTCTTCATTCGGATGAGATAGAGTCCGGTTGCGCAATCCGAGCAATCCCACACGATGGCATGAACACCCGGCTTCGACATTCCCTCCAGAACTGTGGCCACTTTTCTGCCAGTCACGTCATAGACCTCGATACTTACTTCCGATTCACGCGGGACGCCGAAGCGGATTGTGGTGGCAGGGTTAAACGGATTCGGATAGTTCTGCGCAAGGAAGAATTCCTTTGGAAGTCCACTGTTGGCAGGATCAACCGCCGAATAATCATGGTGAATCGTGAACGGACCGACCGTCGAAGTGTCATGACGAGCGGCTCGATCGGCGATGACCCTCGCGTAACAGTTTGATGTGTATTCCGGATCGGGGCATGGAACATTTAATCTTACCGTGTTCTGAACCGGAGATCGCGTTGCAGCCAACACCCAGTTTGCACCGCCATCCGTTGAGAAGAAGAACCGATCTTGTGTAACGCCGCTGCAGTGCTGCAAACTGACCGTAATGGAGTCCGGACAGGTCAGCGTATCTTCTTCTAATTCAGTTGTAAACTGTGTTAGATATTTCTCTCGTCCTGTTGCAGTAGAAGACTGGTTTCC
>JAGVEU010000085.1 GCA_020057985.1 Calditrichota bacterium
AGACGGTGATAACTGGGCAGTTCGCGACGGAATCGTCATCGTCGAAAAAGATGCCGTGATTCGCGACGGCCAATCCATTCCGGATTGATCGCGTGCTGGTTGTTGAACTGATTGCTCAGAAGCAGCGCGGCGAACAACTGACCGCCAAGCAGATTGATTTTCTCGTGCGCGGTTTCACTCGCGGAGACGTGCCGGACTACCAGATGTCCGCCCTGCTCATGGCCATGTATTTTCAAGGTGTGAGTGACGACGAGGGACGCCAGTTTCTGCGAGCGATGATTCAATCCGGGAAACGCTTTGACTTGTCATCTGTTTCCGGAATCAAGGTAGACAAGCATTCCACCGGCGGCGTGGGTGACAAGACTTCCCTCATTATTGCACCCGTCGTTGCCGTAGCCGGAATTCCTGTGCCTATGGTTTCGGGACGTGGACTGGGTCACACCGGCGGAACCCTCGACAAACTGGAAAGTATTCCCGGTTTCCGTGTACATCTTGATGATGACGAGTTTGTCAGAATCTTGGAGCGAACCGGATGTGTTTTCGGAGCACAAACATCTGAACTCGTCCCTGCCGATCGCAAACTTTACGCATTGCGCGATGTCACAGCCACCGTCTCCATTCCACCGCTCATCGCCGCGAGTATTCTCTCCAAGAAAATCGCGGAAGGCACCAACGCTCTGGTAATGGACGTCAAGGTCGGCTCGGGGGGATTTTTGCGTGACCAACAGGAAGCCGAGCGTCTTGCCGAGACTCTCGTGAGGTGGGCTGCTGTCGAGCATGTTGAGACTATTGCCTTTGGTACCGATATGGAGCGACCGTTAGGAACAGCCTGTGGCAATGCTCCTGAGGTCGTGGAGTGTCTCCACATTCTGAGAACAGGTACCGGCGATGCGCGTTTGCTCGAACTGTGCCGAACTCTCGGCGGAGGAATGCTGCTCCTTGGCGGAAAAGCACGCGATCTGAAGGAAGGAGGTCAATTGTTCGACCAAATTCTTCAGAGTGGAGAAGGCTACGAAAAACTCAAAGAAATCGCTACGGCGCAGGGTTCTGAACCACGCACTCTGGATTTGTATGAGCACGCGGTAGTCGCTCGACACCACCACGAGTTCCGCAGCACGAGAAGTGGTTATCTGACTCGTGTGCTCCCTCAGGAGATCGGTTGGGCTTTAGTGGACCTTGGCGCCGGAAGATACAAATCGGAAGACACGGTGGATCACACTGCGGGGGTCGTATTCCAAAAGCAGCAAGGCGACTCAGTGGCCGCCGGAGATCTGATCGTCACTGCCTGCTGGTCTGACGCGCGCAACGAGAAATCTGCCCTCGAGCGATTGGAAAACGCAATGATTATCAGCGAACAACCTGCGTCAAGTGAACCACTCATCAAATTTTACTGCGACGCAAACTAAGAACAAGGAGAAGAATGGACGAACAACTGGACAGGAAAATCCGCGATCTCAAACTGAAAATCTTCATGGCCGAGAAGGAGCTAACAGCCTCGCAACATACCATGAAACTCGGCGCTTTGCTTCGCGCCGGACATGCTGGCCAGATCAACAAGAATGCACTGCGCGATCGTGAGCGTCTTGAAAAGAAGCTCGATGACTTGCGTGCAAAACTCGCAGACATCGAAACCGGTGCTGTGAAAATAGAGGCTTCAGAACCTGAGCCAGAGCCTCAGACGATTAAAAAAGGCACAAAGAAAGCCACAACGGCAAAGCCTGCTGCGGCCAAAAAAGCAAAATAGCCTGACTGATTCGTTAAGCGCTATGATTCTTCAGCTTCTCCTCGAGTTTCGCTTTGGGTAAGACTCCCACAACCGTTTCCACAAGCTGGCCGTTCTTGAAAAACAGGACCTGCGGAATGTTCAAGACGCCGTACTTGCGCGGAGTCTCCGGGCTGTTCGCAATGTCTATCTCACCCATAACAACTTTATCTTTCCACACGGGCGCGAGTTCCTTCAAGATGGCATGAACCTTCTTGCATGGGCCACACCATTCAGCGCCAAAATCCAGAATGGCCAGACGATCTGACCTCAGAATCACTTCCTCAAAGTTCTGGTCGGTTACATCAACAAGTTCTGACACGTTTTCTTTCTCCTGATCTTGCCCCACTCGGAGAGTGGGGTCTAATAGCAAATGGGCGTATTGCCCAAATCGTTGCCATTGCGATGACTGAAATTCGCCGAGCAGCGTTAAGAGCCTATCTTGAAATAATCTCGCGACTCGCCGAGCAGGGTTAAGTCTTCGCAACCCTGCCGGAATCTGTGATCGGCCTACAAATTATTCTGATCCAATAATGATAGGAATTTCTTCGCGGGAAGGAAGCCTGTGAAGCGAGTAACTTCTTCGCCGGTGCCATCAAAGAGGATCACGGTGGGCATTCCGGTGATCTTGTATTTCCGTTTCATCTCCTCAACCCATGGAGTTTTGCGGGTAAAATCGAGTTTCAAGCGGACGAAGTTGTCCAACCTTTGAACAACATCCGGAATCACATAGGTCTTTTCATCGAGTTCAACGCAGGCCACGCACCAATCCGCGTACACGTCTACAATCATCGGTTTGCTCTGATCACGCGCCTCGTTCAGCGCTTCCTCTTCCTTGTTGACCTGCCAGACTACGCCCTCTTTCTCAGCGATCCGCCCGGCAAACTGACCGGGGCCGAAAGCCTTGAAAAGAAAAATCGCTCCCACCAGGAAGACGATCAGTGTGATTCCTTTCCATACACGTTTTCCTGATTCCGAGTCTTCGGTCAGCGAATCAAAAGCTCCACTGAAGACCGAAAACATCACGAGCAGAACACCCCACGCCGCCGCCATGATTTGCGGCGGAATCATCAACCTGACAAGGTAGAGGGCTGCCGCCAGAAGAATCCAACCAAACCCTGTTTTTACTTTCTCCATCCAGCCACCGGCGCGCGGCAGAGCTTGAATCGCTCCGGAAAAAGTGCCAATGAATAGAAACAGAAGACCGATTCCCATCGAAAAAACAAACAGCAGTGCCCAGCCATAGAAGAGATTTCCGCTCTTGGCAACCCACGCAAGCAGCGCCACAATCACAGGGCCGACGCAAGGCGCCATGACCAATCCGGAGGCCATGCCCATGAGCAGCGGTCCAAGAAAACCGCGCGCTTTGCCACCGCCTTGAAGCCTGGATTGCAGCGCCGCCGGGATGGCAATATCAAAGGCGCCCAACATACTGAAACCCATGAATACGAAGATCAGAGCAATACCCAAGGTGACGACGGGTGAACCTGAAAACGAACCAAAGAGACTCCCAGTAGCAGCGGAGATAAGGCCAAGCGAACTATAGACAACAGCAATGCCGAGTGAAAAGACAAATGAGAGCCACAACCCGCGCATCGGTTTGCCTTGGCTGGCACCGCCGATATATCCAATTGTGATGGGAATAATCGGATAGACGCAGGGAGTCAGACTTGCCAGCACACCGCCGACGAAAACCAGAAGAAAGGCAAGCCATGAGCCCTTATCGAGGGCATCCATAAGCCGCTGATCGAGCGATCGTGGAGCCTCGTCATCTGAGGTTTCACCAACTGCAACCGCTGCCGCTTTGAAAATATCGTCGTTTTGTGATGTGACTTTCGATCCGGCAGCCACAATTTCTGTGGAAACCATGATATCCATATCCATGGGAAGATAGCAGATCTCTTGACCGAATTCCTGACAAATCTGGTATCCGACCTTCAGTGGCAAGATATACTTCCCGGACACCGCATCAGAGGACGCAGAAACCGGCACCTTGACCAGTACTTTTCCCTTGTAGGCACGATCCCCCTTGTACTTGATCCCTTTCGGAAAGACAGCAGAGTCAAAGGCAAGCCCCAGAGTATCCATAGTCTCTACAAAAAACAATCCGTTATCCACGTCCGTGATGTGGTGTCCCTTTGGCACATCAAAGACTACACCCAGCACAGACGCACCCCCTGCGGAGATGGCAGAGGTGTTCCATACCGCTCGAACGGGTACAGGAGGCGCTCCTCCACTCTCTGACAAAGCATTCTGAGCGGAGAATAGCAGACCCACCAAGAGCATTATACTGAATTTGCGGCGCATCAAATCATTGGCTCCAAGAAATCAAGAAACATATTCCATAAACAATTAGATCAACCGACAAGTTCCCCATGAAAGCCCTACTTCAATACAGCCACGGCCATACTTTCCTTGCAAAATCCGATTCCAACCATTGGATTCCAATAGATACGGGTAAGAAAAGTGGCGGGGCCGGCGCAGCCAACGATCCATTCCAATTATTCATCATCGCGGCCACCGGCTGCATGGCCATTGACATTGTGGACATTCTAAAGAAAAGTCGAAAAGAGCTCGCGCAATTCGAAATTGAAACTGAAGCCATTCGCGCCGAGAGTATTCCCAAAGTTCTTCGCAGCATTCATTTCCAAGTGCGACTCGCCGGTGAAGGCTTTACAGGTGATCAAGTTCGGCGTGCCATCGAACTGTCGCTGACCAAATACTGTTCGGTTTCACTCTCGATTGATCGCGCCGTGAAGTTCTCCGCGCAATGCACTTTGAACAGAGTCGAGTGCGACTTGTGGGAGATTGACCGCGAC
>JAGVEU010000357.1 GCA_020057985.1 Calditrichota bacterium
GAGATATTCTCATTAAGGTCTGCCAATGAACTTATTGTATACACTTAGATGCTGCTCGCCTTGACTTGAAAGCGTCCGTGTAATAGCTCGGCTACTGTAACTGCTTGGGCCCAGCTCATGTTATTTTTCATCGAGCAATAAGATTGTGGCGGTGTCAAATTAAAGTTAAGAAGATGCTCCATTTGAGAAAGCGATAATGGCGCTGAATAGGGAAGCACATGATCCAACGTAATTGCGAATACTTCGTTTGTAGAGTGAGCATATGCATCGTACTCGCTCTTGGTGCACCCTAACAAATCTCGAAATTGCAGCCAGATTGCTTCGGGCGTACCGGAGACAACCTCAGAGATCATCGCCTGACCAATAACTGCGCGAGTTGGCTTCGATGAATAGATCGCAGCCTTATGCCCCTTCCATTTGGGGCTAAACCTCCTGCGAATTTCAACTGCCTTCTCACCGCGAAGAATCTTGTCCGCAAATTGTGGTCTAATACTGAATAAAAGACCGTTCACAACTGAATCGTCTCCCGCAAAGTCTTGCAAAAGCCTCGGCAATTTCTGGAGCACTGCCGACCATACTGAGGAGTAAGGAGCGGAGCAATGGAGTTCCGTATCAAAGAGACGATATTGGGTTTCAGCCACTTTGGGATTGAGAAATCCAAAGGACTCGAAAAACACTCTCCGAGATTCCCAAAGACTTTCCGGAAGAGTAAAATAAACCGTGTCTGCCATATGACGAATTTCAAGCGCCATGATTGAGAAGAAAACTTCACCGAGGTGCATGTCACGAAAGTCGTTGGAAATATGAAGATGGCAGAATTTGGCATACTCTCCGCGTTTCACAACCGCCGAAACAACGGGGCGGTCTTCTTCGTACCCGATGTATGCGACACGTTCAGAAGACAAAATGCCCGGTGTTACTTTCTTCTTCAGCCACAGATCAATGCCCGGGTACATCGGATCGTGTTCCCTAATCATTTCGACAAGCGCGCAGTAGTTATCCGACACACTTCTTACATCAAAGTCAGTGATACGTGTCACTCGAATCTGTGATGTCTGTGATAAAATCTGACTCATTGCAGGATCTCTGCTACAGGACGCACTTTGCCGTCCATATTTTTTTCGAGTTTAGAGGGAAACTTATTGAAGAACTTGGAGAGCAAAAGTTCCTGACTGTTGTAACCATTCTCTGGAGGTTTATTTGCATTCTCTGACATTCGATAGAACGTCAGTCTAGCTAGTTTCTCTCCGTCAGTAAGATTAACATCAACATCGTGCCCTCGTACTTCAAATATCAGCGGTGTGCCAATCTTGTTATCGGGTCTCTCAAGACCAAACCAGGGATGGACAAAACCGGCATAATGGATTCTCATCTCACCAAGAGTCTCGTCCATGGCTCGGCAATAAACTGCAACTCCTGGAGGAAGAGTAATCCGCTCCTTTGATCTAAGAATGTAGAAATCGCTCTTGCTTATAGTGAGCCTGTTGTTTTCAGCATTTAAGAACCTCCAATGAGGAATTGGGTTTGTCTGCTTTGCCTCCTCGATTGGCTCAGACACATAGATCGGCGACATATCAGTTGCGCTCGCGCCATCAGCACAAAAAGCGGCAACATCAACACCGCCAACATCCGTGTCGCTCAAATCGACAGAAAGCGATCCATCCCCATGAATATTGTTAATAAGATAACTGTTGCGAGCTATGTCACTCTTCAGTTCCGCGTCTTCGATCTTTCCGTAGAAGAGGCGCAGTTGATTCAACGATGTCCCTTCTTTCACTTGGATAGGAAAAGTCATCGGCGTCACTTCGACAAACATGTCATGAACTTGCTGTCCTGGTTTCATCAAGTTGAAAGAATCGTACTCCTCCATCCCACTAACAATTAAACGAGTGATCACATCAAGTCGCCCAATTGAACTCTTAGGTGTCGCTTGGCCACAAAATGGTGCCTCCACTGGCAGACCCAGTGCCTCTCTTAGAACGAACAAGTAACTTCTTTTAGGTTGTAGCTCGAAAGTGCTGTCTCTGTCTGGGCGAAAGGGTGTGAATAGTGTCCTGTCATTTAATAAGGTAGTATACTGTCTGCCATCTGGTTTAACCGTACCCTTATTGACTATGTACGCCTTATCCGTGATATGAAGATCAAATGCAGAAGGATCAATTTCGCTGCCAATTCCTTTCAGATACCCATTCTTGTATAGGCAGCGCACTTGCTCCTGAGATAGCACTCCGGGTATCCAATGATTTTCTTCCCAAGGCTCAGCCATTCAACCTCCACATACACATATTCAGAGAGATGAACCCCACAGAGCTTCTTATAAGCTGATGCCCGTGGGGTTGAAGATCAAGAATAAACATAAACAGTGGCTTGGGTTCAATACCAATACACAAGAAATTTTATATTGTACGCCCGGAGGGAGTCGAACCCCCAACCTTCTGGTCCGTAGCCAGACGCTCTATCCAATTGAGCTACGGGCGCAAGTCTATGTAAACACTACATTAAGAATATGCACGCAAACACGTGCGCAACTATTCATTATAGGGATTTTGAGAATCAGAGTCAAGCATGGTCTGAAAACAGAGCACGCCAATCTCCTTCCGCCTGCATCTCGCATCCCTCATCCCTTCCCCCCAATCCTCCTCCTTATCACATCCCACGACTGCGTAATGAGAAAGCTCTCATCCATATTGTCGACCATGGTCTCAAATTTAGTCATTGGAACTGAAAAGGTAAGTTCGCCTGCTGCCACAACATAAGGCCGTGCGCTCACGTCGAACATCCCGATGATCGCGCGGGGATGATTGGACTTGGCTTCGACATAAGGGTACTGGATAATCGAAGCGCATCCCGAGCCGAACGGAACAATAACTCCGCCATTCAGCTTCGCCTCATCGAATCCCGACAACGTGAATAATCCGGACAAAACGTCCGCTGTCGCAAAGAAAATGACGACTTCTGGGTCATCAGCCACTTCGAGTTTGTCCCACCGTTTGAAGACCAAATGAGACGTTGGTGCTTCATACCACGGAACTTGCTTCAACACCTCGGCGGCCAATTCCGGAGTTTTCTTGTAGCGTTCGCCTTCAACTTTTCCTTCAGCTCCGCAGGACAGAAACTGCGTGATATCCTGTCTCAAGCGATCGCTGAATCCGGCGTAAAACCTCCCACTGGCACAGCCAAAAGACCGGCTCGAAAATCGGAGCGCATGTCCTTCGCGAACACCACGCAAAGCTGCGATCAAACACTTTGTTTCTGTCGTCGGCACAACAGCTTCTGCATGTCGCTCATGATCGGTATACTCAAAGGTAATGGGCAAGTCAGCAGAATCAAAATACTTCCGCCAGCGAGCCAGAAAAGTCTGCTTAAGTTCCATGTCCATTATAGAATCCTCCAATCAGCAGTTCTTTTTCGCAGGAGCACAAGGAGAGCATCTCAGAATGAGAATGGCAAATTCGTCTTTCGATCTAATCGCTCTTTGATATTATTTCTTCAGAGTCTGATGCCAATCAATTGACGACGCAGAATATCTCGCCGAGACGGGGTCCTCACCCGACCGGCAAACCGAGGATGAAGTGCATTTGTCGAAGCGCACTGTTTGCGCGTATCTTCTGATCGCTTTCGGATTTCGCTTTCACTTCAAATACTTCTTGAACCATCCCGCAATCGCTTCCAAACGAATCACTCTGCGATCCGGTCTCCCGCCGCGTGACAGGCCATGTGACTCCTCCGGAAAGCGTAGAAATTCCACCGTCCGTCCTCTCACTTTGAGCGCTGCAAAAAGCTGTTCCGCCTGTTCGATGGAACACCGCAGATCGCCCTCATTGTGGATGATCAACAGCGGAGTGCGAATTTTATCAGCGTATGTTAGTGGAGACATCTTGCGGTAATTGGCCTCATTCTCCCAAGCGTGCCCACCAAATTCGTAATGGTCAAAATGTCCGATATCTGAAGTTCCCAGAAACGAAAACAGATCCACCACCGATCGCATGGTCACTCCGGCTTTGAATCGGTGTGTTTGTCCCAATGCGAAATTGGTCATGTAGCCGCCGTAAGAGCCACCGGTGATTCCGATTCGCTTGCCATCCACATAGTTCTGTTGCTCAAGCCAGTCCGCCGCCGCCATCACGTCGTCAAAATCGCATGTACCCCATTTCGCGATGATCGCGCCGGCGAAGTCCTTGCCATATCCCTGC
>JAGVEU010000318.1 GCA_020057985.1 Calditrichota bacterium
AAACCAATTGCAGATTGGGGACGTCTATATTCATGGAGGATTTCCCGGTCATGCTGCGCTTGTGGTGGACAAGGCTGTAAACAAGAAAAACGGCAGCTTTGTTTTCCTGCTGGCTCAGAGTTATATGCCCGCACAGGAGATTCATATCCTACAGAGCTTCGATCATCATCTGACGCCGTGGTATCCCTCGGATTTTGGTGTCACCCTCGAAACACCGGAGTGGATATTCTCCCGATCCGAACTCGCTCGCTTTCCAAGTTCTCATAACTACAAATAATAGATACGTGGAGAATTCGCTATGAAAGCAAAACTTCTATCCCGTCAAACACTTCTTGTAACGCTGCTTGCTCTTACGCTGGCGGCATGTTACACGAATCCGTTCACCCATCGCAGAGAACTGATGCTGTTCACTCCGCAAGAAGAGGCAAATCTCGGTCTGAGTGCCTTCAATGAGGTCAAGCAGTCCACGCCCATCTCAACCGACTCCAATCAGAACTCGATGGTGACGCGAGTCGGACAACGCATCTCCTCGGTGGTAAACTTGCCCTATGCTCAGTGGGAGTTCGTTGCCTTTCAGGATCAGACTCCGAATGCCTTTTGTCTGCCGGGTGGAAAAGTCGGTGTGTTTACGGGGATTCTCCCGATAACACTGGATGACAACGGCTTGGCCACGGTAGTTGCACACGAAGTCGCGCACGCAGTGGCAAGACACGGCGGCGAGCGCATGAGTCACCAATTGCTTGTTGAGCTTGGCGGAATGAGCCTTGCCGTTGCCCTTCAAAAGAAGCCGCAGAAAACACAGGAACTTGCGCAATTGGCCTATGGGATCGGAACTACAGTTGGGCATACTCTGCCGCACAGCCGCAAGACTGAGCTGGAAGCGGACTACATGGGATTGCTGTTCATGGCCAAAGCAGGTTATGATCCGCGCGAGGCCGTCAATTTCTGGAAGCGATTCAAGGTTTGGGGTGATCAACAGGGCACCAGAATGCCGGAATTTCTTTCCACTCATCCGCTGAATTCGAAGCGCATTAAGGAACTTGAAAAGCACATGCCGGAAGCCATGCAACTATTTTCGAAGCAGGGTTAGTCGAGAATTGAGTTCAAATCTTGCCCGCATCTGAATCTCGCAGCTCGTGATCTGCAGAAAGAGGTACGATTTATCTGATTTGACATGAATGAGAGGAATCTTTAACATACCTCTTGGCAAAATAAGCGGCCAGATTCGCAAGTAGTTCTAATATAGGGGGATACGACACTTGGCCATTTTATTCCTGACTCAGAAATCTCTTGACTTTCTCCCAATTTGTGAAAATATTATTGTGCAACTATTGGGCTGAGGTTTACGGCTTAGAGCGGACTATAAGATAAGCGAATCCTTTGCCAGTCCCTGAACTGAAGTTAAGGATTCGCTCTTTTTTTGGAGGCACTCAGTTTCACAAAGTAATGTCCTTTTTCGGACAACATTGTGAACTTGTTTGCTTATGAAATCCAGCACATATTAAGGACTCGTGCTGATCCTGCGTCGGATCAGCAAATCGCGATAATAAGGAGAGAAAGAGTCATGTTACGCCGCAAAGATATTCACGGGATTTGCACCGCCTGCAAGACGGGAATGCACTGCGAAGCGGCACTGCTGCATACGATCTGGGAATGCGAACAGTTCGAGCCGTATCAGAATCTAATGGTTAAGAAATTTGCCAAGGACGTTGCCAAACTGGCCGGAAAAAAGGGAAACGCGGTCGTCAAGGAGATTGAATCCGGCAAATACAAAGGGCAATGCTACTACTGCGAAGTACGCGAAACCTGCACCTACCCAAAGCCCAAAGGCGGCGCTTGGGAGTGCGAAGACTACAGATAAGAAGATCGAAGGGCAGCGTTGGAACCAACCACCCAAACGTGAAAGCAACAGTATGAAAACGGAAGATGTTGTCGGAATCCTTGAGCGACACAATGGCGATCAAGGCGGGTTGATCTCGATCCTGCAGGATATACAGGCGAGATACAGTTACTTGCCCGCCGATGCGTTGCGGCTTGTCGCAACTCAGACTGGCCGGTCGTTGGTGGACATCTATGGAGTGGCCACCTTCTATCGTGCCTTCAGTCTCAAGCCGCGCGGGAAACACCTGGTTTCAGTATGTCTTGGGACTGCCTGTCATGTTCGGGGCGGACCGATCATTGCCGAGGAATTCAGTCGTGAGCTCGGTGTCAAAGCCGGCGACACTACTGCGGATAAGGAATTCACTCTGGAAACCGTCAACTGTCTCGGTGCGTGTGCGCTCGGTCCGATTGTTGTCGTGGATGGGCATTACTTCTCGAACGTAAGTCCGGTCAAAGTCAAACAGATTTTGGAGAAGTCGCGCACCGGCCTCGAGAAAGTTGAAGTCGTGGGCGATCAGAGAATCTTCCCCGTCGAAATCAGTTGCCCACGCTGCAATCATAGCTTTATGGACATCGCTCACAGGATTGACGGTTATCCGTCCATTCGGGTCACGGCTGCGTTCGATCAATGGCACGGATGGTTACGGCTTTCAAGTCTCTATGGCAGCTATGTGGTCGAGACCGAATATGATATCCCCAAGGACTCGATTGTAAATTTCTTCTGTCCATACTGCAACGCCGAGTTGAGCGGAGCCAGTCCCTGTGCAGTCTGCGAAGCCCCGATGGTTCCAATGAGTGTTCGCGGCGGCGGAATTGTCCAGATATGTTCACGGCGAGGTTGCACCAGTCATATGCTCGATGTGAGCGGAGAAGAGTACTGACCATGCAATGCTACGCACTCGAAACGATAAATAAAGATCGAGGGGCAAAATGACCGAATCCCTTATGCAAAAACTTGAATCCATCAACGCGCTGCTTTCCCTGCAGAAGCGATTGGCGGCTGAGCGAAAACCTGAAATACCAACGCTGATTATCTCCGCCGGAACCTGCGGACAGGCGAGCGGCGCGAATGATCTGATCCGCATGGCCAAGCGCGAAATTCTCGAACGGGCGCTCTCACGCAGAGTCCATCTGCGAATCACCGGCTGTCTGGGGTTTTGCGAGATGGAGCCGTCCGTGCTGGTGGAGCCGCAAGGCACATTCTATCCGAAGGTGGGAAGCGCGGATATGGCACGGATTGTCGAAGCAGTGGCGCGCGGAGCTGTGATTCAGGAATTACTTTGGAATCAATCCGGCAAGCGCATCGAAAAACAGAATGACATTCCGTTTTTCAAAAGCCAAATGCGCAGCATTCTCTCACGGAACGAAAAGGTTGATCCGATCCGAATTCTCAACTATATCGAGAATGGGGGCTACGGAGCATTATCCCGAGTGCTTGCGGGCGATCAGGCATGGGCAATTAGCGAAGTGAAGGCATCCGGATTGCGTGGACGAGGCGGTGCTGGATTTCTTACCGGACTGAAATGGGAAATGCTGGCGAAACGGAACAGCCCAAAAGGCAAGTACCTTGTGTGCAACGCCGATGAGGGTGATCCAGGAGCATATGTGGATCGTAGCGTGCTCGAAGGCAATCCGCACTGTGTTTTAGAGGGAATGCTGATCGGAGCGCATGCCACCGGCGCGACTGAGGGAGTCATCTACGTTCGCTCCGAGTATCCGTTGGCGATCAAGCATTTGGTTATTGCCCTACGACAGGCTCGGGAATTAGGTCTGCTGGGCAAGAACATTTTGGGTACTGAATTCTCCTTCGATATTCGACTGGTCAAGGGTGCGGGTGCGTTTGTGTGTGGCGAAGAGACTGCCTTGATGCGTTCCATCGAAGGCAAGATCGGTGAACCGCGCCAGCGACCTCCTTATCCAGTGGAGAAAGGAATCAACGGCAAACCGACCGCCATCAATAACGTGGAGACGTGGGCCAATATTCCGATTATCTTCGAGAAGGGGGCTTCCGAATATGCAAAGATCGGCACGCCCAAGAATACCGGCACAAAAATATTCAGTCTCGTCGGCAAAATCAAGAATACGGGTTTAGTAGAAGTGCCGATGGGAATTACAGTGGGTGAAATTGTCAATGAAATCGGCGGCGGCCCGGCAACCAAAGCTTCCATCAAGGCTGTTCAGACAGGCGGCCCAAGCGGTGGTTGCATTCCGGCTTCCAAGTTCGATTTGCCCATTGACTATGACAGCCTTGCTGCTGCCGGTTCCATCATGGGATCAGGCGGTATGATTGTGATGGACGAGAACACCTGTATGGTGGACATCGCCAAGTACTTCATGAGGTTCCTGAAGGATGAATCCTGCGGCAAGTGTTACACCTGTCGTAAAGGAACTCAGCGGCTGTATGAGATTCTCGAAGACATCTCGAATGGCAAGGGGACTCTGGCGCATCTTGATTTGCTCGATGAACTCGGTCAAGTGGTCAAGGATACCTCCATGTGCGGGCTTGGACAATCTGCGCCGAATCCTGTTCTCAGTACCCTGCGCTATTTCCGCGAGGAATACCTGCGCCACGTGATTGACAAACGCTGTGACGCCTTTGTCTGTAAAGAATTGGTTGGCGCACCCTGTCAGGCAGCCTGTCCGATTGGCACAGAAGCATGGCGGTATATCGCTCATGCTGCTCGTGGTGACTATGAAGAAGCCTACATTGCCCTTCGCGAGCACAATCCATTCCCATCGGTGTGTGCGCGAGTGTGCAGCCATCCATGCGAGAGTCGTTGCCGCAGTGGAACCATGGGTGGAACTCCGATTGCAATACGCTCGCTCAAGCGCTTTGTTACCGACCGGGTTGATCCCTCAACTTATAAGCCAAAGCACGCCAAGCTCGCAGCAAAAGACCAGGCGAATGTTGCCATCATCGGCTCTGGCCCTGCAGGTTTGACGGCAGCGCATTACCTCTCACTCAAAGGCTACAAAGTCACGGTGTTTGAGGCGGATGACCGACCCGGCGGGATGCTGGTTAGTGGTATCCCGTCCTACCGGCTTCCGCGCGAACTCATGGCG
Organism: Calditrichota bacterium; assembly: GCA_020057985.1. Classification (GTDB taxonomy): domain Bacteria; phylum Electryoneota; class RPQS01; order RPQS01; family RPQS01; genus JAGVEU01. The sequence goes on from JAGVEU010000318.1 coordinate 4,945, forward strand.
AAGGAAATCACGAGTCTTATTGATGAAAACGTCACCCTCAAATGCAATACCAAACTGGGTCGTGACATCACCATTGATGGCTTAATGAAGGATGGATTCCGCGCGGTCTTCGTTGCGATGGGTGCGCACAAGAGCCGGAAATTAAACGTCGAAGGCGAGGATCTTGAAAGTGTGCATCCGGCCATTCAATTCCTGAAAGCCTTCAATCTCGAGGGTAAGCAACTCGCTAAGGGCAAGGTGGGAGTGATTGGCGGCGGCGACTCTGCTGTGGATGCTGCCCGCACGGCACTCCGTCAACCCGGAGTCGAGTGTGTTACGATCTATTACCGTCGCACACGGCATGAGATGCCCGCACTGAGTG